>JBDSUZ010000239.1:0-5263 GCA_039927395.1 Saprospiraceae bacterium
GAATGCAAGCATTGGCCGCAAATTTGGCAAAGCCGAGAAGCTCGATATACGAATAGCTGTATTCGATTTACTCAACCAAAACAAAAGCATCAATCGCACCGTCAATGAAATTTACATTGACGATACACAGACCCAGGTGCTACAGCGCTATGGCATGTTACTCGTGACATACAAACTCAACTCACTTAAGAAATAGACCCAAACCGCCTTGCTTGAATTGCTTCTAATTATATAATGGCAACATTGAATTGAGCACTTTGAGGAATTTTGATAAAAAGGCATATATTTGCAAACCCAAACGGGTCGAATGGCCGAGCGGCTAGGCAGAGGTCTGCAAAACCTCGTACAGCGGTTCGAATCCGCTTTCGACCTCAAAGCCGATGATCAGATCATCGGCTTTTTTTGTGCCCCGTATCGATCAATTACAGAAATCAGCATTGTCTTGATCTCCCAAATGTCAATTGTGTCTACTACTATTTGATCATTTTAGGCATCCGATTTGGCCGCAGCCCAAAACCTTATGGCCAAAAAAAATGTATCTTTAGTAAAAGCAAAAATTATGGAAAGCCATTGGAAATTAGTTTTTAGTTCTGATCAACATATGCAAGTCGAAGTCGCCAAAGGTGTTCTACACGAAAATGGCGTCAGTTCACATATCGTGAATAAGCAAAATCCAGTATTAGTTACCATAGGTGATGTCGAGCTATACGTTCATGAACTCGAATTTGAACATGCAAACCAATTGCTGACAGAGGCCGGTATTATTGTCGAGTAGAGTCCCTTTTTAAAATATTCATCTTTCATTTTAGTCGGCTGCAGGCGTTATCGCTGCCTGCTTCTGTATTAGATTTTGACAAAGGGATAAATCAATTTCATTTTTCATTTAACAGTTTTTGTTTACTAAGAAATAATGCATAGCTTACCGTATGTTTAAACATACCAAATGAAGCTAAGCTTAGATCCAACATCTACGCTTCCTTTACACCAACAGGTTGAGCGCATTCTGAGGACGCTGGTTGAAAAGCCGGATTTCCAAAATGGCTCTTTGTTCCCAAGAGAAGTGGACATAGCTGAGGACCTTGGTATTGCCAGAAATACGGTCCGCCAAGGGATCGGAAAATTGGTTCAGGAAGGGCTACTAGTTCGCAAAAAAGGCGTGGGAACGATTGTAGTCCAAAACAAGATTTACACAAGACTTGAGAGTTGGTTCAGTTTCACCAAAGAAATGGAGTCCAAAGGCATGCAAGTCATCAACCGCAAGATCGAACTCAGCGCTGAAAAAGCCAATGCCGAACTCGCCACAATATTTCATATCAAATTAGGGGCCGAAGTTATAAAGGTCACAAGGCTAAGGGGTAGCGAAGAAAAACCCTATTTATTAACCATTTCTTGGTTTCATCCGCGCATCAAGGTGCGATTGGACCAGGATTTCAGCAGACCATTGTATAAGGTTCTGGAAGAAGAAAATGGTGTAATAGTATCCCTGTCACGCGAAGACATAAGTGCGATCGCAGCTAGCGAGGATTTAGCTGCACAATTAGAAATCGAAGTAGGAGATCCAGTGCTCACGCGCAATAGAGCTGTCTTTAATTCAGATGGATTAGTAGTTGAATACAATAAAGTCTTCTATCGGGGCGATGGCATATCGTACTCGGTGGAGATAGGCCGATAAAATGAATCAACATGATGAAAACATTTACCCGCATTGCTCTGATCAGCAATATTCTCTTCTTCATGAGCTATTCCTCATTACATGCGCAGTCTGGAACTGCCGAGCGAGTAATCAGCGGAATTGTAAGTAGCAAGGAAGATGGAAAGCCCATGCAACTGGTCAATATTAGCATGATGAACGATTCGCGTGGAGTCACTACTGGAGAGGATGGCAGCTACCAAATAACTGTCAGCGAGGGGTCTACACTCATTTTCAGTTACATCGGTTATCAAACACAGGAAATTCGCATTGCCAACCAAAATGTTTTAAACATAAGCTTAGAGCTGTCAAGCGAATACCTTGATGACGTCATCGTAGTAGCTTATGGCCAAGTCAAAAAGAGCGATCTGACAGGCTCGGTTTCGTCAATTTCCTCTGCAGAAATAGCGAAAACGGCGCCAGTTTCCCTCGATCAGGCATTGCAAGCAAGAGCGGCTGGCGTGCAAGTCACACAAGTTAGTGGCAGGCCTGGAGGAGAGACTTCGATCAGAATCAGAGGAGCCAGCTCAATCAATGCAGGTAACGAGCCACTATACGTCATTGACGGTATGTTGATCACCAATAATAATAGCGAAACTAATGGAGGAGCGGTGGCAGGAGCTCCGCTAAATGGCCTTGCGGCAATTAATCCATCTGATATCGAGTCTATTGAGATCCTCAAAGACGCTTCTGCTACTGCTCTGTACGGAAGTAGAGGCGCCAATGGCGTAGTGCTTATCACCACCAAAAGAGGCAAGGAGGGCAAATCAAGCATCACCCTGGATGCATACGCTGGTCTTCAACAAATCGCTAAAAAGTTGGACGTGCTTGACGGGCCCAATTTTGCTCGCTATATGAATGACTACAGCAATGCTGCTGGTCTGCCTATCGATCCAAAATACTTGGTACCTGAAAATGTGACAAGCACCGATTGGCAAGATGCAATGTTTCGCCAAGCCTGGATGCAAAATTATCAATTGAATTTCCTCGGCGGCAGCGCCAAAACAAAATACTCCATAGCAGGAGGCTATATGCAACAAGATGGTATCATCCTCAACTCGGATTTTGAGAGATACAATATGCGGGTCAATTTGGATCAGGAAGTAAATACAAGAGTTCACGCCGGCACAAGCATTAGCTTGAGTAACATCAATTCACGAGGGGTATTAACTGGCGCCCAAAGTGCCGGAACAGGAGTCTTGCTGCCGGGTTCTACCACGACAGCTTTGCTCTTCCCTCCCACACAATCAGTTTTGAATCCAAATGTGAGGGGAGGATATACATTTCAGGATGAGAGAGGTCGCAACTTGGCCAATCCAGTTGCCGATGCGGTAGAGACCGATAATCTTGCCAATAATTTCAGAGCTATCGCAAGCGCATATGCTACTCTAAATATTGCAAAGGGATTGAATTTCAAGGTAAATCTGGGAGCAGATGTGTTTTCTGTAAAAGAAAGCAGATTCATCCCTAATTACCTCAAACGGACAGAGGCCAACAATGGCGAAGCGGTCTTGGCGACAGTCAATGGCAAGTCATGGCTTGCAGAGTACACGCTCAATTACGATAAGGTTATCAACGATCGGCACAATCTCAATTTCCTCCTAGGAAATACTTATCAGGGCTTCCAATCAGAAAGATTGTTTTTGTTTGCCCTTGATTTCCCCGACAATAGGACCGGCTACCACAATTTGTCAAGCGCACTCAATCCTCAACCTCCGCTCAATGGCGAGTCGAGCTGGGGTATCATATCCTACCTCGGCAGAATCAACTATGGACTTGACAACAAATACTTGCTTACAATAACAGGACGTCTTGATGGATCCTCAAAATTCGGGTCAAACAACAAATATGGATTCTTCCCATCAGTTGCTCTTGCCTGGAAATTGCATGAGGAAGATTTCATCAAAGATCTTGGCACATTCAGCAGCTTGAAGGCCCGATTGAGCTTTGGTATCATCGGCAACCAAGAGATCTCCTCCTATACCTCATTGGCTACAGTGGGTTCAGTGGGAGAAGGGATATTTGACCTCAATGAAATATACAAAGGGCAGGAGCCCCTGAGGTATCCCAATCCAAATCTGCGTTGGGAGCGCACCAGCCAGTTTGACGCTGGTATCGATATGGAATTCAATCAAGGTCGCCTCGGGGTTGTCCTCGATTTCTATCAGAAACGAACTACCGATCTCTTACTATTTACGCCCCTGCCTACCACAACAGGCTTTTCGGGCTATCTGTCAAATATCGGAGGCTTGAAGAATACAGGTTTCGAAATCGCTGCCAATTCACGCAATCTTACAGGCGCGTTCACATGGACCACAAGCGTCAATTTCTCGATCAATCGCAACAAGATTACAGCCCTATCATCAGGCAACGACATACCTGTTCCAGGTGTAGTTAATATTCCAGCAGGATGGAGCATCCTTCGTGTCGGAGAATCACTGGGAACATTCTATGGACTGCAGGCTGATGGCATTTTTCAATCTGATGATGAAGCAGCAAGTGCTGCCAAATTGCGCGGACAAAATGCCAAAGCAGGTGATCGCAAATACAAGGACACAAATGGTCGTAATGCAAGCGGACAGTTGACTGGCACGCCGGATGGATTTATTGATGAAGCCGATCGAACCATTATCGGCAATGCGAATCCAGATTTTACATATGGCATGGTCAACTCATTTGAATTCAAAGGCTTTGATTTCTCCTTCTTCCTGCAAGGCGTACAGGGAAATGACATCGTCAATGCAAATCTGCTTGAGATTGGTTCACTCAATGGCGAAACCAATGTTCTCACAGAATTTTATGAAAATCATTGGACGCCTTCCAACCCAAGCAATGAATATCCTAAGGTCAATCCATCGGAGAGAAATGTATTCAGTGATGCGCAAGTTGAAAATGCTTCATTTCTGCGAATCAAGAATCTGACATTGGGTTATACATTCAAAGCATCTACCTTGAAAAGAGCTAAGATTGCCAGTTTGAGGATCTATGCAAGCGCTAATAACTTGCACAATTTCACGAAGTACCGAGGGTATGATCCAGAGGTATTTGCGTTCGGACAAAGCAGTCTCTTGCAGGGCATCGACTACGGTGGATATCCGATAGCTCGCAGTTTTATTTTTGGCCTTCAAATCGGATTCTAATGAAAAATGCAATCCTTAAAATAAGCTCCGTGCGCGGACTCTTCTTTGTCCTACTGAGCATCGCAATCGTGTTCGCAGCATGCTCCAAGTTGCTAGTCGAGGATCCAAAAGATCAGGTATTTATCGACAATTTTTTCGAAACCGAAAATGATGCCATCTCAGCGGTGAACTCAATTTATGCGATACTCAATTCTACGAGTACTGCTCCAACTTTTGGCGGAGTGTATCATAGCAGCTATTTCATCGTGCAGGGATTGACTTCTGATGAAATGGAAAATCGGCTCGTGGGCGCGACTGATCTCAATGAAATGGATCAATTCAAGCATAAGCCCGTCAATGCTACAGCCAGAGACTTTTGGAGCAATGCCTATAAAGCAATTGGAAATGCAAATTTTGCGCTTGAAGGGATTCCTAAGGTGCCAATGAATGAGAC
>JBDSUZ010000240.1:0-1888 GCA_039927395.1 Saprospiraceae bacterium
AAGATGCTTGAGGTAAAGTGAGCAAGAGAGCGTAGAGCGAGCCTTACCCGTGCCTAGATACAAGAGGATGCTTGAGGTAAAGTGGACAAGAGAGCGTAGAGCGAGCCTTACCCGTGCATAGATACAAGAGGATGCTTGAGATAAAGTGTTTTACTTTTTGGGGAGTTGCTTGTTGCGAGAAGCTAAGTACTTATCGGGATTATTGAGGATATAATTAGTCGCCATATTGAAGACGTTCTCATTGTGGAGTATTTTTTCGTGATAATTGCGCAGCCACAATCTGCCTAGTATTTGATCTTTGGCCTTGTATATTTTGAGGCATTCGTTATAGACAATAGACTTATAGCTTCTTATGATATCGGGTATGCTGGCAGCTTTTATTGCTAAGCCCTCTGAATTTTCTTCCGATGGCGTATTAGGAAGATTTTTCAAGATCAAGATTCCATGCATGTGGTGAGGCATAATCTGAAAAACACCCAGAGTACAATTGGGAAATCTCTCAGGAAGTTTTAGCCATTCATTTTGAGCTATTTGTCCGAGATCATTTAGAATTATTTGCGCTGAAGTGAGGACTAGTGGGGAGTCGTGCAGGCCTTCATTTGAAATATTCTCCTTCTGCATATCTGCGTCGATAGTAGTTGGCAAGATTTGCCCAAAGCGATATTTCCACTTAGCACATGAGATCGTTATGAAGTATGCGCCTTCGGTAGAATAATCAAAACCGTGAATACGCAGAGAATGTCGATATAGCATATCGTGAAATTCTGACGGAACTAGTAATCTACTTCTTCAAAAATACCTGACGGATCTCGATCCGCTGCTTACTGCGCTCCTGGTAGTGTTCCATTAAGGCGGCTTGCTCGATATCTGATAACTGCAGTTGATCGTCGTAGAATCCGGCCAATCGCCTTTGACGAGAGGCTTCAAATAATGATACAGCGCAAGCAACTGAGATATTTAGGCTTTCGACCATGCCTAACATGGGGATGACAAAATTGCCATCAGATCTTGCCAATGCCTCGACCGATATTCCCAAGCGCTCATTACCAAAAAGCAAGGCGGTGGGCTGCGTCAAGTCAAGGTCATAGAGAGATTTGCTTTGACCTTCGATCAAATGAGTGCTCAGCACTCTTGTATAGCCTGCAGTGCGAACGTGCTCAAAACAAGCATCTAAATCTTGGTAATAATAGATTTCTAGCCATTTACGCGCTCCTGCAGAGCTCTTTTTACCCATTTTTATCATTTTGCCAGCGATACCAGACTCTGTATAGAGAAGAAAAATCTCCCTTACTCCGACAGCATCGCAACTGCGCATGACAGCTCCAATATTATGGGGATCAACAATGTTCTCAAGGATGACTGTCAGATCGCGTTGGCGACTGCGAACTACAGAATCAAACTTACTTTGTCGTCGTTCATTCACTGTGAAAGAGTATTTAGTGCTAAGCGCCAAAGACGGTTTTCAAATTTACAAATTCAAGTAGGCCTTCATCGCCCAGTTCTCTTCCGAATCCAGATCGTTTGACTCCGCCAAATGGAAGCCTTGGATCAGAAACAACCATATTATTGATTGCCACATATCCGACATTTAACTTGGATGAGATCTCTGCAGCCAATTTCTTATTTACTGTCCAGACTGAGGCACATAAACCATAAACTGTGTCATTGGCCAAGCGCAAAGCGTCTTCAATCGTCGTAAATCTAAATAGAATAGCTACTGGACCAAATAATTCTTCATGATATGCTGGCATTCCAGGTTTAACATTACCTAAAACCATTGGAGCAAATGAACTGCCCTTGTCTGAGCGGCCACCTTCAACTAAGACAATTGCACCTTTCTGAACAGTATCATCCACCTGCTTTTGCAGTGTCTCAGCGATATCAACTC
>JBDSUZ010000241.1:0-3072 GCA_039927395.1 Saprospiraceae bacterium
AAATAAGTCCGGTGGCTGAGCGGAGTCGAAGCCTGTTGACATGATTCGGTAGCGTGTAGGGGCCGTTCAAAAACGTTCTTCCAAGAATTATACATGTAAAGTGATCACCCTTCGACTCCCTCTGGGAAGATTTGGCTGTTTCCCTATACCCTATACCATATACCCTACGCCTTACCCCATCCCTACACTTCTCCCTAAGGAACTTGCAAACTTCGCAAACTCTCCAAACTCTGCAAACCCTTCGATTCCGAAGGAATCGAAAGCCTTATCCTCCACTCACTCGGATACAAATTATTAATCCTCCCGGGTATCCTCTTGAGCCAACCGAGATCGACGCCCTCGTAATGGGCCAGAGCCCATCCAAGACCCTCTGATCGGGATGGGATCGTTTCCTTCTTAAGATATTGGAGCGCCTCGTTCAGATCCAAAGGATATCGCGCGATTTGTGGACTTGCGATCAGTGACATCGCCAAAGCATGGTCAGGGACGAAGGCATCGCCTTTCATTTGGCCGCCGATGATGCCCGCGCTCTTGATCTTGATGCCGCTAAGGATATATTGGATGCTTTGCCAATGAGCGGCCTGTATCAATCGTATTTGGCCAAGGTGATCCTGTATGCCGATATATTCGATTTCGGTATTTACCCAATCCTTTAATGCCTCCTTTTGCTTTGAGGTGATCATTGTCGGAGCATTTGCAACTCTGCCTGAACCGGTCGGGGGGCTTTGATTTTGCTTCTCAAATACGCTTAGGTAGAATCCCTCACCCTTGACACGGTGCGGATAGGCCTGATAGCCTGCGATAGTCGAACTTTCGATAGTTTGGAAGCCCCAACTGCCATCAAGCTCCAGGGAAAGGCTCTTGAGCGTTCCTTCGGCTATCCAGCGCTCAATGGGAACCTGATTTTCAAGCGGCTCGTAAGTACAGGTGCTATAACAGAGGATCCCTCCAGGCTTCAATGCGGCAATTGCCGATTGCAAAATGTTTTGTTGGCGTATGCTGCAATGTTGCACATTCTTAGGTGACCATTCCTTGCAGGCATCGGGGCTTTTGCGAAACAAGCCTTCACCAGAACAGGGAGCGTCGACCAGAATGAAATCAAATTGAAGTCCACTATCACCGATGACCTTGGGGTCCAGGTTGCTGCAGACGACATTGGCGGATCCCCATTTGATCAGATTTTCCTGCAATGACTGAAATCTATTTGAAATCAATTCATTCGAAACCAACACAGAATCCTCATGCAGTAGTGACAACAAATGCGTGCTTTTGCCCCCCGGAGCAGCACACAGATCTAAGGCGATAATTGGCCTTTGCAAAGTTGGCAATTGCTTAAATACTTGCTCCAACAACATCGATGAAGCTTCCTGCACATAATATGCTCCGCCATGCCAATAGGGATCAGCCGTAAAAAGAGGCCTCTCTGGCAAATAATACCCCTTATCTGCCCAGGGAATTCGCTCAAGCACAATTGATTTGTCCTGCCATTTGTGAGGGTTGAGGCGGATGCTGACCGGAGCTGCCTGCAGATGGGCAGCTTCAAATTCATCAAAATCATCTCCGAGCCGGGCTTTCATCGAAATCCTAAACTCCTCAGGGAGGGCAAGTTTTGGATTTTCGGGATGAGGCCTGGATTTCTTCACATTATAGTAATTGGGTTGGTCAAATATAGGGTAAACTGCCCCAGAAGTAATGCTTTGTATTATGTTCAACTCTTCGATTCGTTAACTAACATATTAATTACGTGACAATTATCTTGAAAATGAATATCTTAGAAACATAGAATGAAAGATCCGATAGAGAAAGCCTAGAAATCAGATAGGTACACAGGAATTTGATCGGCTGAGTTAAGGTCTGTTTTAGGTAATTCTTTAGAAATTTAGCACAAAAAAGGAAGCCAATTGGCGAAATAAGATAAATGAGAGCAAGGCTTACTATTATCACTATCATCCTTTTAGCATTGAATATCTCGCTCAGTGCACAAAAAACTTATTTATTTGCATTAATATCTGATTCTGGTGGAAATAAATACCAAATGTATGATATTGATTTTTTTGCTGGTAATCCGACGCTATATTTTACAATTGATGAAGATCGTTTTACCCACTCAGGTATGACAGGCTTCTCAAATAACATCAGTGGGTATGATTTTAATTTGGATCAAACCATTGTTTATTTCATGGAAACTGAAGGTGATTTGTATAAATACACAATTGCAACGGACCAATTGGAGTTTTTGCAAGATGTTATTCCTGAAACTACCCCTGCTTTAATTTATTTCTATACCCAGATTTTAAATGTTTTTTTTATAAATGATTCTCTTTTGTATTGTTCAGGTTTAACATATGGGTATTATAATATAAATACTAATATTTTTACTAAAATAAGGCAACCAATAGATCATCTGATTTCATTTACTCCTTATGAGCAAGATTTGCTTAGCACCGAAGTAACAAATTATAAAGGTAGATATCTATATGTATCCAATTCGGCTAAGATTATGGAAATGAATTTGACAGATCCTGATTTGAACATTGAATTATTCAATCCTGGTTTAAGTACTGGAATTAATCACACAGACATTATTTCTTATCAGTATCAGTGTGACTCTACAGTTTTATTCATAAGGGGAAGTCTTTTTGGAACAACGAATCCTTATGGTTGGTATAAATTTGATCTAGATTCAGGAACTGCGATTTTCTCCCATAATATTTGTGATATTCCCAATGCGATTAACATTTATAATGTCCGTCGCTATAATGAACCCAGTTGGGAAGACTGCCAATTGCATATTGATTTGGATCTTGAAAACAACACAGTTAGCGGCAATAATTTTATAGATGATTCATTGTGCTTACGCTCAGGTGTTCCAATTTCAGACGCTGATATTGTTGTGCGTAATGACCTGGTCGTAGATAGTATTTCAGTCCATTTAAAGAGCGCAAATCCAGGTGATTATTTGAGTTTTGTAACTGGCAACTACAGCTTGTTGGGTAATGGTGGTAGTTCGGTGACGATCGTAAACAATGGGTTGAGTTCAAATACCGATTTCGAAAATGCCGTTGTGGGCGG
>JBDSUZ010000242.1:0-15390 GCA_039927395.1 Saprospiraceae bacterium
CAAATTATTCTACATTCGCTTCATTCGTTACTCTCATTTTTTAACGTTAACCTTCTTTTACTTATGAAAAGACTCTTACTTGTTTTCACAATGTTCGTGATGACCGTGGGTTTTGTGTTAGCACAAAGCACGATCACCGGCAAGGTGACCGATACCAGGGGAGAAGCCCTTATCGGTGCAAGCGTCTCGGTGAAAGGAACCACCTTAGGTTCCCTTACAGATGTTGATGGAATGTATGAGCTCACTATGCCTGCGGGCTCTAGCGTGCTTATTTATTCTTACACTGGCTATACGACGATCGAAAGATCCGTTAGCCCAAATGAACGTAGTATTAATATTAATTTGGAAGAGGGAGTCCTCTTGCAAACTGCTGTTGTTACTGCCTTAGGAATTTCTCGCGAACAGAAAACTCTCGGTTATGGAACCGCTGTAGTCGATGCAGCGACAATTGCACAGACAAGGAATACCAGCGCGCTGGATGCCTTGAATGGTCGCGTACCAGGTCTGAGTATTGCGACAGCTTCGGGAGCACCTGGAGCATCCACTGTTGTTAACATTAGGGGGCTAAATTCCGTTACTGGAAATAATCAGCCTTTGTTTGTTGTAGATGGTATCCCAATGAATAATAGGGGTAACACTTCATCTACTAATGCAAACAATGCCAACGACGATTTCAACCGTTCGATGGACTTTGGTAATCAAATGAATGATATCAATCCAAATGAGATTGAAAGTATCAGTGTTCTGAAAGGTAGCGCGGCATCAGCTTTGTATGGTGCCAGAGCTTCCAATGGTGTGATCATGATCACGACCAAAAAAGGTAAGGCTGGTAGAGCGAGAGTGGATGTATCCAGCTCCATCGCAGCTATACAGATTGCCCGCACACCTCATATGCAAAATACTTACGGTCAAGGCTGGAATGGTCACTTTGCATTTGAAGAAAACGGTAGCTGGGGTCCAAAAGCAGATGGTGTAGACCGCCTATGGGGAAATGTTGTTGATAATTCTCAACAGCTTAAGCCTTTTACCATTCAAGAAAATAACCTTCGTGAATTCTTTGAGCGCGGTTATGAATGGAACAATGCTTTTGCAATTTCTGGAGGTAAAGACAATACTACTTTCCGCCTTTCTTATGCTTACTCTGATGCTGATGGTGTAGTACCTACAAATGCAGATTCTTATAAGAGACATACTTTTGGACTTAATGGCGCTAGTAAAGTGGGAAAACTTACAGTTAGCTCAGGTATCAATTATGTCAAGAAAGATCAGAAAGTAATAGCTACAGGACAAGGTGATGATGCCGGTGCTGGTAAAGTAGTTTGGCAAGAAATCATCCAGATCCCTAGAGACCACTCAATAGTGGATAGCAAGAAATATGCTGACCCTAATGATCCTCAAGGCAAATTTTACTCATTGGACAATTTTAATACGCCATATGCTCAAAATCCTTGGTGGACTTTGTACAATCAGGGAAACCAATATGATGAAGACCGCGTATACGGAAATCTCAATTTGAGCTATGAACTATTGAACAACTTAAGCTTAAACTGGAGAGTAGGCGGTGACTATGCCAATGCCCGTCAATCTGATTGGGGTAACGTTGGTATTATCACTCCTGGATCTCCGAATTCATCTGCTAATAACGTGTTTGGTGCATATTCTGAGATCTCTCGCAAAAACCAACAGATATCAAGCGATGTATTTTTGAATTACAAATCCAAATTGGGATCAAATCTTGACTTGAGTGCAGTTGTAGGTACAGGTACAAATGCCAGAAAAGGCGGCTTGTTCTTCGCAGGTGTGACCAACTTGGATTTACCTGGATTTTACAATATCAAAAACAGTTCAGTTACTCCAAATACATTTACCGTCAACACCACCTATCGCATCGTTGGCGTGTACGGGTCTGCAACATTGGGTTTGATGAATTGGGCATATTTGACTCTTGGAGCTAGAAATGACTGGTCCAGTACCTTGCCTACCGACAACAATTCATTCTTCTATCCAAATGCAAGTTTGGCTTTAGTGCTTTCTGATAAGTTTGCAATGCCTGATGCAATTTCATTCTTGAAATTGAGAGCAGGTTTTGCTCAAACTGGTGGGGATACCGATCCTTACTCAATCTTACCTGTTTATATAGCTGGAACAGCTCGTGCGGGTAATTTCGGTAATATCAACTTCCCATTTGGAGGTGTTAATGCTTATGAAGTGGCTAACAATCCTGGGAACCCTTTCTTGAAGCCGGAGATCACCAAAGAGATCGAAGGAGGTATCGAAGCTAAATTCTTCAAAAACAGAATTAGCCTAGATTTTAACTTGTACGATAGGGCAACAGAAAATCAAATTGTCAACCTTTTGATCGAACCTGCTTCAGGATCTACAAATCAAACTGTGAATCTTGGTAAAGTTAGAAACAAAGGTGTTGAATTGCTAGTGGACATCATTCCTGTACAAACCCGTGATTTCGAATGGGGATTGACATGGAATTTCTCCAAGATCAACAACAATGTTGAGGAACTTGGTTTCAACGATGAGACCAGCATTTTGCTCAATAGCTCATATAGCGTTGAAATGCGCGCCGAAGTAGGAAAACCACTAGGAGCCATTTATTCAAATGACTATGCTAGAGATCCAAATGGCAATATCATTGTAAACCCTGCCAATGGATTGCCTTTATTGTCTCCTGACAAAACATACCGCGGATCTATCAATCCTGATTTTACAATGGGATTTGGCACTCGCTTGACCTGGAAAGGCATTACACTAGCGGCCAATGCAGATTATCGCAAAGGTGGAGTATTTTACTCCTACACAGCTCGTTTGAATTATTTCGTGGGCAATGCATGGAATTCTCAATACAATGATCGCGAGCCTTGGATCGTTCCAGGCTCAGTGGTAGACAATGGCGACGGTACTTTCTCTGAAAATACTTCTGCTATTTCTCGCTCTGACGTGTTCACTTATTGGGGAGCTACTCCAGCAGCAGAATTCAACCACGTACTGGATCGCACATTCTTTAAATTGAGAAATCTTTCATTGACTTTTGCCATCCCTTCCAAGTTTACTGACAAACTGGGCGTGGGCTCTTCAAGCTTCGGCATCTTTGGTAGGAATCTTCTGTTATGGACACCAAAAGGCAATCACTTTGTTGATCCAGAGTCCAATACTTTTGGAACCAACCTGAAAAGCCTTTATGGTGAATTCGCCTCAGGGCCTTCTACAGCAGTATATGGCGCTCAATTAAATCTTTCTTTCTAATCTAAACTTGACTGTTTATCATGAGTAAAAAATATTTTTCTAGGGTCTTCTTGTTATTTCTGCCTTTATTGCTTGCTTCTTGCAGCAAATGGCTGGATGTAAACACGGATCCCAATAACCCTTCGGATGTAGCTCCGGAATTAGTTCTCCCAGTAGCCCAGGCCTCAGTGGCAGGTGTTATTGGTGGTGAATTTGCAATCCTGGGAGGAATCTGGTCTCAACACTGGACTCAATCCCATACCAGCTCACAGTATAAAACCTATGATGCTTATGATATCGACGCCACAGATTTGAATGTTCAGTGGACAGAAATGTATGCAGGAGGTTTGAATGACCTTGAAACGATCAAAAAGCAGTCTGCTGAAGCAAGTGAATGGAACATATATTTACAGGCAACCGTTTTGCAGGTATATGGCTATCAATTGTTCGCTGACTTTTTTGATAAAATACCTTTTACAGAAGCATTGAAAGGTGTAGCTGTTCCAAATCCAGTTTTTGATGATGGTCAGGTAGTATATGATGGCTTAATAGCCAGATTGGACGATGCACTTGGCAAAGATTTCAGTGCAAGCACTGTGAAACAAGCTTCAACGGACTTGGTATTTGGCTCAGAAGGTTTGGATGAGCAAGTAGCTCAATGGAAAAGGTTTGCAAATACCTTGAAATTGAAAATCTATTTGCGTCAATCAGAAAGCTCAAGAGGAGGAGCTGCACTTGCTGCTATCAGTGCTATGTATGCAGCCGGTGCTGAATTTTTGTCATCTGATGCATCTATAGCTCAGTTTGTTGACGAAGCCAACCGCAGTAATCCCTTGTACGAAACAAATGTTCGTCAATTGAATACTGATGGCAATCTTCGTTTGAGCCGTACTTTGGAGTCATTCTTAAAGGAAAATGGCGACTTGGCTCGTTTGGATGGACTTTTCCGCCCGGATATCAACAATCCAGCTTTGATCGGATTGGTGCAAGGCAATTTTGAAGCCCCAACTACCACAATTCCTGTCGGAACAATAGCTATTGCTACTTTCAGCCCAACCACTCCTTTCTTTTTCATAAGCGAAGACGAGTCTTATTTCTTACAAGCGGAAGCGCTATTGAGAATCGGTCGCTCTGCATCTGAAGTGAAAGCTATGTATGATGCCGCTACTGAAGCGTCTTATGCTAAGTTTGGCTTTGCATTTGATCCCGCTATGATTGGAGCTGGTGGAGTATACGAATTTCCTGCAGGAGGTTCTATGGCGGAAATGCTTGAGGCCATCATAGTTCAGAAATGGGTTGCTATGGTTAATCAAGGTTACGAATCCTTCCTTGACCAAGCTCGTACTGGATATCCTAGGATTTCTCCTGTGCCTGCAGCTGATGCTAACTATATTGCTGGACAATGGACATACTCACTTGGCGGTGTGACTGGCGGTTTATTTCCTAAGAGGTTCTTATTTCCTTCGTCATCAAGTGATGTAAATACCAATACTCCTGCAGTTGTACCCGTTACAACTAAGGTGTGGTGGATGCCTTAATCTCCAAAATTTAACAAAATGAAAAGAATACTAAAATTCCTACCGATTCTGACCTGCCTCATCATGATAGCAGGTTGTGATCCCGATCTGGAAACAGCAGATATTTCAAGGGTAACTTTTTATCCTATCCTAACCGTTCCCGGAGAACAATGGAATACCATTAAAGTAGGCGGTAGCTTTACTGATCCTGGTGCAACAGCTAAAGAAGGCGATGCTGATCTTACCGTAACGACCTCAGGTACTGTTGATGTCAATACACCAGGTGTGTATACTATTACTTATACTGCTGTCAATAAGGATGGATATTCTGCTACCGATTACAGGTACGTAGGTGTAATCTCAGCTGCTGTAGAAGGTACAGACATGTCAGGATCTTATAAAAGGAATGCCGGAGCAAAAGGAGTTTCTACTGTAACTAAAATCTCAGACAACTTTTATTTTGCAGATAATGTCGGAGGTGTTGCTGTTACCAATCCTAGCTTAGGAGTTTATTTCTATCACTATGATACAGGTCTACTTGGAGTTCCTTTTCAAAGAACGCCGGGTAATGCATTTGAAGCTACGAATGCTACAGTTGAACTTGGAGTTAAGTATAGCTGGGTTGTTATCAATCCTGGGTATGGTGCAGCTTTGAGAACATTTATCAAACAATAAAACCAAACGAAAATGAATTTTAAGATAATATTTCTCTTGCTTGTAGTTGGTTTTGCCTTTCAATCGTGTGATCTTGGAACAGAGCCTGATATAGGAGGAACCAATACTCGCAAAATGGCTGGCGAATGGTACTTGCAATTGTTCGATGCTGATGACAACGCACTTACAAATCATTCCTTGTTTACAACTTCCAATACTGCTGCTAATCTTAGCACAGAGATGTGGTTGATCGACAATGATGTATTTGCTGCACAGACAAAGTTGTCCACAAATCAGGATGCATTGACATTTACGCAAGCAGGACCAGGGGATAACCTGCTCTATGAAGGCGATGGCGATGCGCCAGATCCAAGCAATGTTGTTGATTTGGGATCAACTGAAGAAGTTCAGTCCGCTACATACAGGTCAATGACGATTACTGATGGTAGAATATTGGCAAACGCTGCTCATCCACCGTCCAACACGGTTACTGACAGCCTTGTAATGACTATCACTGGTAACATCGTAACTGATACTTACACAGCTATTTCGTACAGCATAGTTGACAATGGAGGCGTTTTAGATACTTCTGTTGTTTGGCAAAAAGTAAGCTCTGCGCTTACTGCTGATGGTCCATATTTGTTGAAAGGATATCGCAGAACAGGATTCCTCGAAGACGAACATTGATCTAAGAGTTGATTCAAACATAATGGCTCCCTGATTTTTCAGGGGGCCATTATTGTCTTATGTATTGTTGCTCTTAAAAAGCGATATTTGGCAATTACATTTCCTGACCAAAAGCTAATTGATGATGCACTTGAATTCCGCTATTTCCATTTGGAAATCAAAGCAAATCTCTCTCATTATCATCCTCACATTTTTGCAATTTTCGACGTTCGCGCAAGACAAAATTCAACCATTCTTGCTTCAACAACTGGCTACTGGACAAGAAAAAGGAATGCTGGTTGTATTTGAGCAACAAGCCGATTTTAAAGGGAAAAAAATGCTTCAGTCTAAAAGTGAGAAGGGACGCTTTGTATACAGCGAGTTGCAAAAAGTGGCGAGTACAGTGCAAGCCAACGCCCAAGCTTTGATCACAGATTCAGGTCAAGGATTTCAATCATTTATAGTTGTTAATAGTCTCTATACAGAGGGCGGACTCATTTTGGCACAAAGCCTTGCATCTCTACCTGAAGTGAAATGGATTCTATCTGATGTGTCCATTCCAATGCAAATGCCAGATCAAAGCAATTTTTTGTCGGCTAGGGTTGGTGAACTCCCCTATGGATTGATAATGATTGGCGCAGATAAGGTGTGGGAATTGGGCATAAGGGGACAGGGTGTGGTCGTTAGCGGACAGGATACAGGCTATGATTGGGAGCATCCGGCACTGATCAATAGCTATCTGGGATGGAATGGAACGACTGCAGATCATAATTATACTTGGCATGATGCCATACATGAGATCAATCTCCTCCACAACGACAGTATAGTAGCACCTGAGAATAATCCATGTGGATTGAATAGCCTCGTACCATGCGACGACAACAGTCACGGTACGCATACAATGGGAACGATGGTAGGTGATGATGGCATTGATCATCAAATTGGGGTTGCACCATTAGCTCGATGGATAGGAGTACGCAACATGGAGCGCGGATTTGGAATGGTATCAACATACCTTGAAGCATTTAACTGGTTGCTCGCACCTACAGACTTAAATGGTCAAAATCCTGACCCCAGTCGCGCACCACACGTGGTCAACAATAGTTGGTTTTGCAGCGGCGAAGAAGGTTGTACGCTTGAGACAAATGATCTCTTTGCTGCGGTTATTTCTAATCTAAAAGCTGCTGGTATAGTAGTAGTGGTCTCTGCGGGCAATTCAGGTCCGAGTTGCGAAACCATAGCATTTTCTCCTGCTCTGTTGGAGCAATCATTTACAATTGGAGCAAGCAATGAAGTAGATTCAGTGTCTAGCTTTAGTTCACGAGGATGGGTCAGTGCTGACAGTAGTTTCAGAATGAAGCCTGATGTGGTCGCACCTGGCTCAGCGGTCTTATCCTCGATTCCCGGTGGCAACTATGCCCATTTCTGGGGAACAAGTATGGCCGGTCCACATGTGGCTGGATTAGTAGCATTGATTATCTCTGCCAACCCAGCACTCGCGGGACAAGTTGATGTCATAGAAGAGATCATTCGCGCATCTGCGGTGCCCAAATTGGACACAGTGGGATGCAGTGGAGCGACGGGCCTTGAGGTTCCCAACCCAACATATGGTTATGGAAGAGTGGATGCTTATAAAGCAGTACAAATGGCCCTATCATTAAGTACTGAAGATGCAGCTATTGTCAATTTGCCTGTGGTGTTTCCAAATCCTTCCAGGGATGAGGTTTGGATTGATAGCCCTAATGCAGAGATTATTAATGGATTCGACTTATATGATGCGTTAGGTAAATCAGTGTTTAAGTCTATTGATGGCAATCTAGGCACACAACTTCACATTTCAATTAGAAGTCTGCCAGAGGGCATTTACTACTATAGGATGTCAACTCCCAGGACTCAATATTCTGGCAAATTAAATGTCATCCAGTAATTGAGAGCATTGAGAATTGGAACGCATTTTGGAGTCTTCAAATAAGATTTACCTTTACATTTCCATTTAGGCGCAGAACAGTCAGCCTGCAACTGACTAATTTGTTCACCGTACCAATTTGAAAATACATGGCCTTGCATAATCGCATCCACGGCGTTGAGCTCAAGCAGCGCATGTTGGAGAGCTCTGAAGAGAGGAAGACCCTTTCATTCTATAAATATCACCACATTTCTAATCCCCCACTATTTAGGGACCATCTGTATATCCTACTACAAGCTATTGGAGTATTTGGACGGATTTATGTGGCGAGAGAAGGGATAAATGCTCAGATTTCAGTCCCCAACAATCAATGGGAAGCATTTGGCGAAGCCTTAGACTCAATTGATTTTCTTACTGGTATCAGGCTCAATGCAGCGATCGAAGATGATGGCAAATCATTTTTCAAGTTGAAGATTTTGGTCAAAGACAAGATAGTTGCTGATGGTCTTCATGACGAAAGTTTTGATGTCACTGATAAGGGAATTCACGTAAACGCCATTGAGTTCAACCGACTTGCAGAGGATGAGAATACGATCATTGTGGACATGCGCAATCATTATGAAAGCGAAGTAGGGCATTTTGAAAATGCAATAACGCCTGATGTCGCAACATTTCGTGAAGAGTTGCCCCTTGTAGCACAGCTTTTGTCGGATGCCAAGGACAAGAATATATTGATGTATTGCACCGGCGGTATTCGTTGCGAAAAAGCGAGTGCATTCATGAAGCATCAGGGCTTCGAGCAGGTGTTTCAGTTGGAAGGTGGCATCATTGAGTACAGCAGACAGGTCAAAGATTTTGGTCTTGAGAATAAGTTTAGGGGCAAGAATTTTGTATTTGACGAGCGCCTTGGGGAATCCATTGGTGAGGAAGTGATTGCACACTGTCATCAATGTGGAAAGCTTTGCGACACGCATACCAATTGTGCCAATGATGCCTGTCATATTCTCTTTATTCAATGCGCAGATTGTGCCGAAAAGTACAATAGTACTTGCTCGGTCAGATGCATGGAATTTAAACAGCTACCTTTAGATCAACAGCTGTCTTTGCGCAAGACCATGCAGTTCAATGGGAGTAGATTTGTAAAGGGAAGATATAAAGCGCATCATGCCAATCACAGCCTCGAATAAGGGATATGTCAAAACCAAAGGCGAAAAAGCCAAGTGTAATTACTGAAAATTCAATACAAGAGCCAGTCAAAGATCAGCACTGGTATGCTAATAAGAGCTTGATTAGTAAGCTCTTGATCGGATTAGCCTTTATATTGAATATCAATACTTTGGGCAATGACTATGCCTTGGATGATGCGATTGTCATCACCGACAATATGTTTACGCAGGAGGGAATATCGGGTATTCCTGGTATCCTCAAGTACGACACCTTTTATGGATTCTTCAAGGAGGCAGGTAAAGAAAATCTTGTGTCGGGTGGTAGATATCGCCCGCTAAGCTTAGTGACGTTCGCGATTGAATACGAATTGTTTGGTAAGGATCCTTTTATGAGCCATCTCATCAATCTATTGTTGTTTTGCTTGAGTGCATTTATCCTTTATTTATCGCTGCTCAAGTTATTTAGAAATAGCAAAGGCGCCACAGCGTATACTATTCCCTTGCTCGCAACATTACTTTTTGTAGTTCACCCGATACATACTGAAGTGATTGCCAATATCAAGGGACGAGATGAGATTCTAACACTGTTATTTAGCATTACAGCTTTGTATCTATGTGTTAGAGCACTTGACACCAAACAGAATTTCTGGGCTTGGATAGGAGGCTTAAGTTTATTCCTTGGCTTACTTTCAAAGGAGAATGCTATCACTTGGATAGCCATAATTCCCTTGGCGCTCTATGTATTTAGAAAACCCACTACAAAGGAATGGCTTTTGTTAAATCTATCATTATGGGTAGGCGCAGCCGCATTTCTACTGATCAGGGGGATGGTTTTGGGCTGGAATCTCAACCATGCGCCTCCCATGGAGTTGATGAATAACCCATTTGTAAAGTGGGTAGGAGATCATTATGAAGCTTATACTAGTTCCGAAACTACTGGAACGATATTATACACCGTGCTGCAATATTTCCAGCTTCTGATATTCCCATTACATCTGACGCACGATTATTATCCATTTGTTATCAAGATGCATACCCTTCAAGATCCGGCTTCTTTGTTGAGTCTTATTTTATTGATAGCACTTGCTGTGCTTGGTGTCATCTTAGTGCGAAAAAGGAATGCCATAGGTTTTGGAATTCTCTATTTCTTGGCCACCTTTTCGATTGTATCCAATGTATTCTTTCCGATCGGAACTATGATGGGTGAGCGCTTTATGTATATGCCATCGCTTGGATTTTGTTTGATTATAGCAGTTTTACTAAGTAAGCTCTCCAAGCCCGTTCTTAGTTTTGGTGTTGGTGTGTTGATTTGCTTGCCATTGATGTTGAAGACTGTCAGCAGAAATTCATTTTGGGAAAATGACATGACCTTGTTTCGCGAGGATATCAAAATCTCGGGCGAGAGCGCCAAATTGAACAATGCGATGGCTGGTTTGCTAATGTCAGATTATAGCAAGGAGGTAGATCCCCAGAAGAAGTCAATGATGTTATCCGAATCCAAAGGATTTGCACTAAAGGCGCTACAACTTCATCCTACTTATAAGTATCCTCCTTTCATATTGGGCAATGTGTACTTCTATGGTCAATCGTATGACTCTGCTGCATATTACTATCAAAAGGCGCTTTTGATAAGTCCTGATTTCAAAGAAGCAAAGAAAAATCTTGGATTTTCATATCGAGATGCGGGCAGGAAGGCCGGAGAGGTGGAGCATAATGTGCCAAAAGCACTCGAGCTCTTAGGTAAGGGCTATGCTATTCTGGGCGATGAGGATTATGAATCCTTGCGCCTGTTGGGGATAGCCAATGCTATAGGTGGGAAGCCGGAGATCGCCAGACCATTTTTTGAAAAGGCACGTGACTTGAATCCTGACTTCGCAGATGCCTGGCAAAACCTCGTCAATGTTTATCTGAGCCTTGGTCTCAAGGAAAAGGGCGAGGAGGCCTTAAGAAAGGTACAGGAACTGAAAGCAGCCGAAAAGAAGTAAACTCAGTAAAATCGAAGCATGGAAATAGGTCCACTAAAAGAACTGGGTCTCAAAATCTCAAGTGACGAACCGTTGTTGAATTGTTGATTAGCTGCTTCAGAGATTCAATACCGATCTTGAGATGCACTTGCACAAACAGATCGGTCACCTTCTTGTCGCTTTCATCGGTTTTGACACCTTCAGGCACCATCGGAATGTCTGAAACAAGTAGCAGTGCGCCAGTAGGAATGTGATTTTTGAATCCTGCAGTAAAAATGGTTGCTGTCTCCATGTCAATCGCTTGGCAACGAATGTCAGTGAGGTATTTCTTGAAATCCTCTTTGTGCTCCCATACTCTGCGATTGGTCGTGTACACTGTGCCGGTCCAGTAATCCAGATCCATTTCACGAATAGTTGTTGAAATCGCTTTTTGCAGGGCAAATGCTGGAAGTGCCGGAACCTCCGGAGGAAGATAGTCATTGGATGTACCTTCTCCCCGCACAGCGGCTATAGGCAAGATTAAGTCACCAACTTTGTTTTTGTCATGGCGCAGTCCACCACATTTTCCTAGAAATAGAGCCGCTTTTGGTTCGATTGCACTGAGTAAATCCATAATGGTGGCTGCATTGGGACTTCCCATTCCGAAATTTATGATCGTGATATCTTCAGCTGTAGCACAGCGCATAGAGCGGTCCATGCCATAAATAGGTACATCATGCCATTGTGCAAAGAGATCGACGTAGTTGCTAAAATTTACCAATAGGATATAGGAGCCAAAATTCTCTAAAGGCATACCGGTATATCGTGGTAACCAGTTGTCTACAATTTCCTTTTTTGTTTTCATATTGCAAATTTACACCAATCTAAAAAATTATTTCATTAGTACCCAGCAAATCTTAAATTAATATTTAGCTTTGTCTAAAATAAAAGTTATGCTTAGCCTTAGTGAGGAAAATTATCTCAAGACTATATATAAAATACTGGAGTCTGGCCAAGCTGCCGCTCAAACTAATGCAATTGCTGTCGAAATGAACACAGCTGCAGCTTCGGCAACAGATATGATAAAGAAATTGGCTGAGAAGCAATTGGTAGGGCATAAACCTTATCATGGAGTAACTCTTACAATTGAGGGTCAAATGCAGGCAACCAATATCATTCGCAAGCACCGCCTTTGGGAAGTATTTCTCGTTGAGAAGCTTGGCTTTGGTTGGGACGAAGTACATGAGGTGGCGGAGCAACTCGAACATATACATTCTGAAAAGTTGATTAGAAAGCTAGACCAATATTTAGGCATGCCTAAATACGATCCTCATGGCGACCCAATTCCTGATGCAAATGGACGTGTTACAATCATTGCGCAGGACCTTCTCTTGCATTTTCCGATCAATGTAAAAGTCGAAGTTAGCTCGGTTAGCAATCAGTCTCCCGAACTACTCCAATACCTCAAGTCAAAAGGAATTAAGGTGGGCTCAAAAATTGAAATTACAGAACGCTTCCCTTTTGATCAATCGATTGAGATCAAGATGAAAAATTCAGATCCAATTATCCTGACTGCTCAAGTTGCAGCCACCATATACGTCAAGCCATATGTCAAATAAGTTTGATCACAATGTTTCGCTAAGCGAGGTAAACCAGTCAGTTGATACCACCAACTTACCTAAGTCAAAATGGCGGAGAATACTTGCTTTTTTTGGTCCAGCATACCTAGTCAGTGTGGGCTACATGGATCCAGGCAATTGGGCGACAGACTTAGCGGGCGGAAGTAAATATGGTTACAGTCTTATATGGGTATTGCTCATGAGCAATCTGATGGCTTTGCTTCTGCAGTCCATGAGTGCACGACTCGGAATCGTACGCAATTTGGACTTAGCACAGGCCAATCGAGAGAGATTTCCCAAGCCGATCAATTTCCTACTTTATATATTGGCCGAATTAGCAATTGCTGCTACCGATTTAGCCGAAGTGCTCGGTATGGCTATTGGTATACAATTGTTGACAGACTTACCATTGATATACGGGGTCAGTTTGACAGTATTGGACACATTCTTGTTGTTGCTTCTCCAACGTTACGGTATCAGGAGGATGGAAGCTTTTATCATTAGCTTGGTAGCCGTGGTAGGCATCTCATTTTTCATTCAATTGTTTATAGCAGATCCAGATCTCGCCGCGGTTGCAGGTGGCTTCATACCCTCTTTCGCGGATGAAGGAGCACTCTACATTGCTATTGGAATTATTGGAGCCACTGTAATGCCACACAACCTGTATCTGCATTCTGCCCTAGTTCAGACAAGAAAGATCTCGCGGGACAATGTGGGTATCAAAAGGGCAATCAAATACAATTTCTGGGACACCACCATTGCGCTTAATCTTGCATTCTTTGTCAATGCTGCCATATTGATTCTCGCGGCTTCAGTATTCTATACAGCGGGTCGAACAGATATAGCAGAGATCAATCAGGCACATGAATTATTGGCTCCAATGTTAGGGAGCAAACTGTCGCCCATTCTTTTTGCAGTCGCTTTGATTGCCGCCGGTCAAAGTAGCACAGTTACAGGCACGCTTGCTGGACAGATAGTAATGGAGGGATATTTGCGCATCAGATTGAATCCATGGTTGCGACGACTCATCACTCGTCTGGTGGCAATAATTCCTGCAGTGATCGTGATCGCAATCTATGGTGAAAATGAAATTGGGGCTTTGCTTGTTTTCAGCCAGGTCTTATTGAGCCTACAACTAGGTTATGCGATTATCCCATTGATCCATTTCGTGAGTGACAAGAAGCGAATGGGAGATTTTGCCATCGGCATTTGGACTAAGTCGGCCGCATGGATTGTTGCAGCAATACTGATCTTCTTAAATATCAAGATGGTCTTGAATGAAGTAGGAGGAATTTTCCTTGTTCCTGGCTTTAGTTGGCCCAAATTGATCATCATTGTGTTGGGTTTCTTGTTCTTGGCCCTGTTAGTATTTGCCACCTTGTATCCTCTGACCGGTAGGGTACGCAGTGATTCAGAAGTGATAATCCACCGTGACAGAACAAGTTTAGGTGAATTGAAGGTGCCGCAATACGAAAGAATTGCCTTGGCATTAGATTTCTCCGAATTGGATGAGCGTGTGATTGCACACAGTATTGCCCAAGGAAATGAAAAAACGGAGTATTTCCTTATCCATATCGTAGAGAGCGCCGCATCTAGAATCCTAAACCAAGAAACTGGCGATAAGGAGGCTATGCAAGACAAAATGCAACTAGAACGCTACGTGGAGCTACTTGGAGAGAAAGGGGTCAAAGCAACAGCCTTGCTAGGCTATAGATTTAGAGCCAAGGAAATTGCCAGGTTGGTCAAAGAGAATAGAGCCGATCTACTGGTGGTCGGAGGACATGGTCATTCAGGATTATTTGATTTCATATATGGTGAAACCATCAATCAAGTAAGGCATGCCCTTAGCATTCCAGTATTAGTTATTCAATAATCCTATTGAATAACTAGCTTCTGAACTACCGCTTGGCCTTGTCTCCATGTGCTCAAGCAATAATATAGGCCCGGTGCCAGATTGCTGACATTAAGCCTCAATTGACTGTTTGATTGAACAACATGTTGTGATGCTATCTGACCGATTGAATTGTAGAGGATAAAAACTCCCTTTTCGTCTATTTCAGATGAGAACTCAATGGTTGCTTCCTCAGTGGTGGGATTGGGGGAAATTTGCATCCTATGCTCGATGGTAGACAATGTATTATTTGCAGAAATTGTCTGACATACAATACCCTCCATTCGAGTTATTATTCCAATTTGATATTCGGCTACATAGGGCAAGGAACTGGCCTCTGACAATGAGTGAGTGCCATCAGGTACCGACACAAAATACACCGGGACTCCAACTTCAAGAGCGCGATGGTAAAGTGAACTAGAACCGTTGAGCTGAATTTGGCCTAGGAAGGCTCCTGCACCATATGGAACTGTTGCATCAGCAGTGCCGTGAATGCTCATCAAATAAGGGTCGTAAGTCTGAATAAATGTAGAATCGAATAAAGCACCAACGATATCGATTACGCCTAATGCGCTCACAGGATATGCAAAACTTTCGGGTGAACCAGTATTGCCAACCCAGCCACCTTGTTGTTGGACTATTTGATCTAGTTGGGGAGTCAAGGGATCAGAAGCATCCATGTAAATCATATGAAGTGCAGTGACTGATCCTGCAGAAACGCCTCCCACGAAAAACAGTTCAGGGTCAATCCTAAATTGGTTGCCGTTGTCAGCATCAAGTTTGAGCCAGCG
>JBDSUZ010000243.1:0-3757 GCA_039927395.1 Saprospiraceae bacterium
ATGAAATCCGCCTGATCTCCAATACGCAAGCGGCTTAGCGGCAATTTGTAATGATCGATGGGATTGAGACATGCTACCTGCAATACTTTAAAAAGATCTACTCCATGCGCGACAGCGCGTGCACACAATTGGTTGATATGACCGGCTACGAGACTATCGGGATGTTTGTCGTCACTGCAAAACATCATTTTAGTGTACCATTCGGACATCAAGGGAATTAAGCTGTCAAAATTCTTTGCAGCACTGCCTTCCCTGATAATAACCTTCATTCCCAATTGCAGTTTTTCCAAAGCTTCTTCCATGGTAAAACACTCATGATCTGTCGAAATGCCAGCAGATATATATTTGACCAAATGCTCGCCACGCAAACCAGGCGCATGACCATCGACTGGCTTTCCAGATGATTTTGCAAAAGCGATCTTGTCGAGCACCTCGGCATCATCATAGATTACTCCAGGGAAATTCATCATCTCGCTCAAGTACCAAATATCATCGCGGGCAAGCAAATCCCGAACATCTAAAGCATTTAGACTTGCACCAGCGGTCTCGAAACTTGTCGCGGGAACACAGCTTGGCGCCCCGAAGAAAAAATGAAAGGGAACTTTTGCCGCGTCCTCGATCATGAAATTAACACCTTCGATGCCGCAAACATTTGCGATCTCATGAGGATCACTTACGGTGGCTATGCTACCATGGACAACAGCTAAGCGCGCAAATTCTGAGGGAATTAGCATGCTACTTTCGATATGCACATGCGCATCGATGAAGCCTAAGCTCATGTATGGAAGATTTAGATCTACCTCATCACCCAATCTTTGGACGATAGCAATTTTGCCCTGATCTATCCCTACCAAAGCCGGAAAAATACATTTGGCGCCGATATCCACAAAATTGACTCTGAGATCGAAACTTGGACTAACACTCATATGATTCATCGCTTTGTCAAATTATTTCTATTGCCTAAAAATACAGCTCAAGCGCTACTTCAAGAATTATAGTTTTTTACAGTTTGATATTCAACATATTAAATATTTATTATAAGTGTATAATGCTAATTGACAAGTCTTGGCATAGTAATTGTAATTGTAATAGGGAATGAGTGAAGTTGAGAAGTGAATGAGCTCAACTAACGTTTGAAATGTACAGTAACGAAAAGAGCGGGTGAGCAATCACTCGCTCTTTTTTATTTTGACCATCCTGATAATGCCCAAAGGAGTAATTTTGATCCTCGGCAGGCCTGCAAAGGCCCTAAATGAATATCTCTGAAGGCGATCAATTACATATGAAATATCTAATAGTTGGTCTGGGCAATCCCGGTCATGAGTACGAACAAACCAGGCATAATATAGGATTTCTGGCAGTCGATCTGTTGGCAAAGAAATTGGAAACCACTTGGAAACAGGAATCCTTGGCAGAAGTCGCCATTGGGAAACACAAAGGCAGATCATACTATATGCTCAAGCCTACTTTGTACATGAACCTGAGTGGCAAATCAGTCAGATATTGGATGCAAAAACTTGGTATTGATGCTTCCAATATAATTGTCATAGTGGATGATCTAGCCTTAGACCTTGGTCAGCAGCGGCTGCGTGCAAACGGAAGTGCTGGTGGGCACAATGGACTTAAGGACATCGAAGAAAAATTGGAGCACAACAAATATGCTAGGCTAAGGCTTGGCATTGGCAATCAATTCAACAAGGGCAAGCAGATCAATTATGTACTTGGAGAATGGACGGCTGATGAAAAAACGCTGCTACCCGATATTCTTCAAAAAGCAGCAGACACTGCCTTAAGTTTTGGCTCAATCGGCATCGAACGCACTATGAACTTCTTCAACATCAAGGAAGCTAAAAAGGATTTGTGAGTACTGGCGATTGAGATTTCCAAACCTTTTTGCACTTGAGGACGTAACTTAGATAGTCAAATCGAGGAAATAAGATGTTGAGATTTATACAATTTTTAGGGGCTTTTGCTTTGGTACTTGTGGCAAACATTGCACTAGGGCAATCTAAGATTGATCCGATTCTCGGAGAGCAGAATGCTCCAGGAAAAAAACTGGAATGCCTTATTTACTTTAAGCCAAAGGCAGATTTACAAGCAGCTTACTCTATCAAAGACTGGCGCAAAAAGGGTCAGTTCGTAGTAGACCAACTTCAGACAGTTTCCAATCAATCTCAAGGAAATGTCTTGCAGATTTTGAATTCGAAAGTTGAAGCGCTGCAATCATTTTGGATAGTAAATATGGTGTGGTCAGTATGCGACTACAATACCATACAACAAATATCAGAGCTAGCAGAAGTGGCCTATATCACCAACAATCCGAGCTTACAATTCAGTGGGCCTCAGGCTATCGACCTGCAATCGCTGCAGAGCCGAACTGCCGAATGGGGCGTCCAAACGATCAATGCTGATGACGTCTGGGCTTTGGGCTATCACGGCGAAGGAGTAGTGGTCGGTGGTCAGGACACAGGTTATGACTGGGATCATATAGCCCTCAAGCTGAAATATCGCGGATGGAATGCAGGTGCTGGTACTGTAAATCACAATTACAATTGGCATGATGCCATTCACGTCGCCGTGCCAGGTTCTCCTGCAGGAAATAGCTGTGGCTTTGATAGTCCTGAACCATGTGATGATGGGTATCATGGCACACACACTATGGGTACGATGGTGGGGTCAGAAGGCACCAATGATGTCGGAGTTGCTCCAGCAGCCAAATGGATCGGTTGCCGAAATATGGACGAAGGATGGGGTCAACCCTCCACTTATTATGAGTGCTTCCAATGGTTTCTTGCGCCAACAGACCTGTCTAATGGCAGCCCAAATCCGGGATTGAGACCGATGGTGATCAATAATTCATGGACTTGTCCACCTGTTGAAGGTTGCAATTCGCCTTCTTCAATAGATTCACTTTACAATGCAATCGTAGCTTGCCGCGCATCTGGAATAGTCGTGGTAGCTAGTGCTGGCAATTCAGGATCCGACTGCGGATCCGTTTCTGAGCCCCCTCCATTTCTCGCCTCAAGTTTTACAATAGGAGCGACAGATATTAATGATGTCATAGCGGGATTTAGCAGCAGAGGTCCAGGCATTTACAATGGTACACGTGTAAAACCAGATGTATCCGCACCTGGGGTCAATGTTCGATCAACTATTCCAGGCGACGCATATGGCAACCTCAGTGGCACAAGTATGGCGGGACCTCATGTTGTAGGGGCCGTTGCATTGATTTTGTCAACCAGGCCGGCGCTGCAATACAATCCTGATACTATTGAGTCCATTTTGAGATATACAGCATTGCCATTGACCTCCGGTCAAACATGTGGGGGAGTTCCAGGTAGTGAAATACCTAACAACACTTATGGTAATGGACGAATTAATGTGCTAGCTGCGGTTGAAGCTGCCCTAGCAAGTCCTCTCGAGGTGGTGATCCGCTATTTTGAGGCAAGTACCGATCAGAAGGTCGTGTTGCTCAAATGGGCTACAGAGACAGAGTTCAATGCAAGCCATTTTGTGATACAAAGAAGTACTGATACCAAAAATTGGGAAGACATTGGCAGCGTCGCAGCTTTAGGAAATAGTACAAGTCTGCATCATTATCAGTTTACCGATAATAATGCAATCAAAGGGATTTCATACTACCGTCTGAAACAAATGGACCTCGATTTGCTTGCTGATTATTCGCAGGTTAGAGCGATACAAATTGGCAAAAAGACTCTTATCACCCTGTCGCCGAATCCTGCAAAGACCGAATTTT
>JBDSUZ010000244.1:0-26772 GCA_039927395.1 Saprospiraceae bacterium
TGGGCTTATTCATTTTTCTTCGAAAATCTAAGTCAATCAGCTGCACCTCTTAACAACTAAGACTTATCTTAGTTGGAATAGAATGTTCAATGCATGACGCTTCAACGCAAGCTGTTTCCTTACTTTATTGTCGCATCCGTACTTTGTTGCCTGGCAGCAGCAACTGTGCCAAAATGGGGTTTTTTTGCACATAAGCGCATCAATCAACTGGCAGTCTTCACATTGCCAACTGAGCTGATTGTTTTTTATAAGCAGCATATCGGATACATAACAGATCATGCTACGGACCCTGACAAGCGACGGTATGCGGTACAGGGAGAAGCCATCCGGCACTTTATTGATTTGGATCAGTGGGGCAAGCCTCCATTTGCGCATTTGTCGCGAGACTTGGAAGTAGCAGTTGTGCAGGAAGGGGCGATGTTCGTCATTTCCTCGACTAATGATACGCTGCTCTTGTATACCACATGGCCCGATTCGATTGGCGAAAATCGTGAATTAAGCGATGATGCAAGTACATTGAAGGTAGCACTTACTATACAACGCAAACCATTGCAAACCCTCATGAAAGATGTATTGAGAATGCAACTTGGCAGGACTTGGTTTAGCCTGCCGGATTCTGCAGCTTTTGAGGTTTTTGATGTTTCGAAATTTCGCTTTGAGGTCAAGGGATTTTGCATGAAGGACAATTTCACAATACACGGTGTCGTACCTTATATTCTCCCAATAATGCAAACGCGCTTGACAAATGCATTTAGGCGAAAGGACGTGAGCCAGATCTTGAAGTATTCGGCTGATATAGGTCATTATATCGCAGATGCACATGTGCCATTGCATACTACCAAGAATTATAATGGACAACTCACTGATCAGGTAGGAATTCATGGATTTTGGGAAAGTCGCCTTCCTGAGCTCTTTGCTGAATCTGATTATGATTTTTTCGTTGGTCGTGCACAGTATATTCAAAAGCCTTTAGATTTCTATTGGGCTACAATTTTCAAAAGCCATTCTTATCTGGATAGCGTGCTTATGATTGAAAAAGACCTGAGTTTAACTTATCCAACCGATAAGCAATTCTGTTACGAAGAACGCAACAATCAGATGGTGCGTACTCAATGTAAGGATTATGCTGAGGCCTATAATACTCGAATGAACGGTATGGTAGAGCAACGCTTTCGTTCAGCCATACTATCTGTGGGAAGTATTTGGCTCACTTGTTGGGTTGATGCTGGTCAGCCAGACCTTCACGATCTGGGCATTTTTATTCCCTCTCTTGCGGAAATTAAGGAAGCGGAGGAGTTGGACGCGAAGTATAAGAACGGAAATGGTCAAGGAAGAGATCACGAATAGGAAATAAAAAAGGGGCTAAAAAGCCCCTTTTTCAATATGTTCAATTTGCATTTGTAGATCAAACTGCAATTATCTTGATCATTTGGAACATACTACCTTGATGAAGGCATTTCCAGTCGAGGAACTAAGCCTTACAAAGTAAATGCCAGACTCCATTTGCGCAGCATCTCTCAAAGCCACACTTTGTTTCCCATTCAGTAATTGACCTATTTCCTGATGTATCAATTGCTTGCCATTAAGGTCAAATACATCTAGCTGGTAGTTGTCCACTTTGGCGATTTCCATTTCTAATTGCAATGAATTGCTAAATGGATTTGGATAGGCAAAGAATTTGTCGACTCCGGCAAATTGATCATCGGTACCCGTTACGCATTGAGTTTGGAAAATTAAGCTGGTCGTATAACCACTAGTATCCTCAAGACATACTGTTTGCACTTGAAATTCATAGTTGGTGCACAATTCAAGACCTCCGATCATAAATGTCGACGCAGTATCTGCAACTTCAGTCCAATCTCCGCCATTTTGTTTGCGGTATCTAAAGGTGTACACGAGTGCATCTTCAACCTTAGACCAGGTAAGTTTTGCTGTAGTGTAAGTAATATCTGAAACAACGACCTCCGGAGTCAATTTGCAAGCAGGATCCTTGATCAGGACGCAATAATCTTCTGATTCACCAAAACTAAAAAAGCCACATGGATCGTCAGGAAAATTTGAGAAGCGCATACTGGCCCTCAATCGAGTATAGCCGGGTACTGCATCAATTGGTACGGTAATAGTTCCTGTCACTTCTTTGTTGTCAGGTCCACCACTGAAGGCCAATTCTGCAGGGAAGTCAAAGATTCCGTTTTGGTCCCAATCTATATAGACGAAGAAATTTTCGTTGAATTCATTAGAGGCATATCCAGGAGTCATTGCAATGGGATATGTAACTCCAGGAACCAATATTGTGCTTTCGCCATCAGTGAATGACGCGTAACCGCCGTTGTCTCCACTAGTATTATTGATATCGCCGAATACCAGACTTTCCAGCCACTCTTCTGAGGAGCTTCCTTGAGTCTCGCAATAGACAAGGTCCGTACAAGCACCACAGCCAACTGTTTTGAATTTCAATGTATCAGACCATGGTAAAGTGTTGTCGCCGCAAATCGTGCGAACGGAGAACAAGTATTGTGTACATGGCAATAAACCAGTGAATTCGAAACTTGTATTTTGAGTGTCAAATATCTGCCAATCACCTTCAAGTTTTTCTTTAAACTCAACCTGATAGCCTTGAGCGATCAAGACTTTATCCCATGTAAGTACCACGCTGTTTTCGTCGAAAAAGCTAATTTCAAAACCACCAGGATTTTCGCAGCAGCCATCGGTCTTAAAGGTTTTTGTTGGCAGCCACTGGCTGGAATCTTCGGGACATACTGAGCGCATGCTATATTCGTAAATAGAGCATGATACCAAGTCTTGAACTTTGAGCGGCGAATTTGCGTCATTGATTACAATCCAGTCAGGAGAGCCCTCTATGCGATATCTCAGTTCTACCATTGCCTCGGGGACAATCGTTGCGAAAATGAAACTTGCCGATATGTCGGTGATTCCAAACAATTGTATGCTATTGGGAGCAGGGCAGGGGCCACAAGCAGCCATAAGTAGATCTAATGAAGTTTTAGCATTGACGCGTCCACCATATTTGATTTCTGCTGTAAGTTGATCGGTCTTGTCAACACCTTGAAATATGTAGTCTCGGATTTGCTTGGCGGCCTCAGCAGGATCTTGCTTAGCCAAAATACCCAGATTAGAGCAAGGTGCTGAATAAAGCAGCGCGATTAGGCCTGCGGTAAGTGGAGAAGCGAAGGAAGTCCCTGAAGTATTGCCGTAGCTACTATTTGGTTCGGTAGTGAATATATTTGCACCAGGAGCTCCCACGTCGATCGTGTTCAATCCCCAGGCGCTAAATGTCCGTTTGTTATTGTTGTCAGTCGCAGTGACTGCAATCAAATATTCTGATGAGCAAGCTGTTGGAAGATCGCCTTCTTTGTCGATATCAACCGAGTTATTCGCAGTGGCTCCAACGCTCAAAATACCGTTCATTCCTAATGTGTCATAGAATGCACACCAAAGTGGTGCGTCTTCAGGTTGACCACCATCAATTCCCCATGAAGAGTTGGTAGCAACAACGAAGGCTCCTTTGGTTCCGTTGGATTGATTGTAGTCCTGACGTTGCTTAAGAGCATACGAGTATGACATGAGTACTTCATCTTCGGCTCCCGAGCCGCCAACAATCATCATGATCTTTACATTCCAGTTGATGCCTGTAACGCCCTTGCCATTATTCCCCTTGGCACCGATCATTCCAGATACTGCCACGCCATGTCCGCCGTTGTCGACATCACCATCTTGAGCGAAACTATTCCATCCGTAGAAATCGTCAACATATCCATTGTTGTCGTCGTCGATATCATTGCCAGGAATTTCATCATTATTGGTCCAAATATTGTCGATCAAGTCCTCGTGACTTAGATCTGTGCCATCGTCGATCACTGCGACTACAATCGTGTCACCAGTGGCAGTTAGGCCACCAGTGGTAATATCCCATGCCTCGTCAGCGTCAACATCAGCATCTGCTGTGCCGCCGTTGTCTCCGGTATTGATCCATTGCCATTGAGAATTCAATTGCGAATCATTCGGGTTAGTCCTCATTTTCAAGAGGTGATTAAATTGCACCATTTCGATAACTGGACTTCTGCGCATGGCTTGAAGCAATTGAAGTTCATCGACTGCATTTGCGTCAAATGACCATTTCCAGATATTTAACTGCGGTGAAATAAGGCGAACCGGACTCAAATTAGTTGGTATGCCATTAAATTCAGCGAAGGATTGCCTGATTGCAGATTGGTTAAGACCGGATTTGACTTTGATCAATAATTCCCCGGGTTTGTGGGCAAGAGATTGAGCAAATGACATATGACTGGTAGTCCATAGTAGGCAAATTGTCAACAATTTCAAGGTTTTCAACATACAACTTCAATTTTAGATGGATCCGGCAATCAGGATAAGAAATAATAAATGAAGATAGGTAATTTTTTTGTCCACATAATCAATCGGTGGAATGGTATTTGTTAAAGCAAAAGAGATTGGTTCCTTTGTCTTTACCTTTGCACTTGTAATGAATTTCCCGTTTGGCAATTTGCGGTTCCTCTATTCTTTTCGCAAGCAACTGTTATGCTTGTTGGCATTGCCATTTTTTGCACTAAGTGCCCACTCACAAGTTAATCTCGAAGAAGCACAGAAGTACTTTGAACAGGGCAACTTCGCTCTCGCACTTCCAACTTTACTTGCTGCCGAACCATCATATGCTGGGGATGCTGATCTGACGATGAGGATCGCAACCTGCTATTATCATCTACGAATGCCTAGAGAGGCGGTGCAGTATTACCAGAAGATCGGGGTCTATCTCAATCGCTTTCCTCAGGAATTGGCCAAGTATGCCGATGCGTTGGTTATGGATGGAAACTATTCTGAGGCAATAGAAGTATACAAGCATTTGCAACCTGACTTGCCAGACTTGGCGGCCACAAAGATCAAATGCCTTCAAGATGCCCTCAAAGCGAGAACTTTACGTTCTGATTATGTGGTTAGCCCAATCGAAGGCAATTCAAGATACTCGGAGGGCTCAGTCACATTTTATCAGGATCAGGTGCTGCTTGCTGCGCAAGTCCATCCAAATGCCGATTTCAACAAAAGCCCTTTTCGAAATCAACTATTCGGTGCCGAACTAGATCACGATGGAAATATTCCTGTTCTTCGACATCCGGGGTTCAGTATCGATGAAGCAGCGAGATTTGTCAATATTAGGGCAATGCCTGGTCGCAAAACACTCGTATTGACTGACTTAGATTTGCCATTTTACGGTACTGTTTTCAGGCCCGGGATGGCTCATACTAATATCCTATTTCAGGATTTCAATGCCGAAAATGAGCCATATCCACTCCGGCCATTTCCCTACAATGATGAGAGCTTCTCCAACGGTCAAGTTGCTTTCTCCATTGATGGCAACATAATGTATTTCTGTTCAGATCGGCCAGGTGGTTTTGGAGGTTTTGATATTTATCTGTGTCATCGCAAGGGAAATTCATGGGCAGAACCAATCAATCTTGGTCCAGTGATCAATACGGCAGGCAATGAGATTGCACCATTTGTATTCGACAATACTATGTATTTCTCTTCCGATGTCTGCGGTTTTGGTGGCTATGACATCTTTAAGTCAACTATCGACGATAAGGATTATGGTCAACCTGAGAATTTGGGTTGGGGCATCAACTCTACCCGTGATGACTATGGTTTGCTTTATGATGCTGCACGCAATGTGGGATTTCTCATTTCCAATAGACCGGAATCCAGCGGCGCCGACGATATATTTAGCTATCATTTGCGTGCCAAAATCCTGAATATTCAAGTTTTGGATGCTGCTGATAATTCATATCTAGCAGGAACAATTATTGACTTTTCGCGATGTGACGATCCCTATAGAACTTGCGATATCGAAGGTAAATGCAATTATTTTGTCTACGAAGGGATGAATTGTTTTGTGACCATTAGTAAGACCGGCTACACGGAGTCAGCATTTTATATCAACTATGATTCAATACAAGGCGCAACCAAATCACTCAAGATTTTTCTTGTACGCACTGGCAGATTTGCTGTTGGTCAATTGATCAGTCCAGACTATACTCCGCTCTTGCATGTTAGGATACAAGTCATCAATCAGTTGGATGGTGAGATACAGGAAACTTATAGCGACCATGATGGTCGTTTCGCAGTGTCATTGCGGCCTGGCGTTACTTATATTCTACGTTATTCTAAAGAAGGCTACGAGCTATTAAATCGTAGAGTGGATGGTAATGAGGTTAAAGATTCAACTGATTTAGGTCAGACCATATTATTAGCCAAAGAAAGTCGAAATCTGGTTGATATCACGCCTCTGTCGATCCAAGCGCAGATGACCCCGATAGAAGTTTATGAAGAAGAGAATGCTTTGCAAGATTCCTCGGCTGTGGCGGTAATTCCTGAATCGACGATGATATATGGCTATGTGATTCAATTGGCAGCATCCAATCTTCCCTTCAAATCTTTGAAATACTTTGAGCAGAAATTGCCAGGACTAGGGCAGATATATGTCAAACAACAAGACGGGTATTATAAAGTGAAATTGGGCTATTTCAAGACTGAAAAGATGGCTCTTGCTAATCTTGACAAAGTGCGGTCATCGGGTGTACCTGACGCTTTTATTTCGAGGGATGCATTTCCTGAGGCATACTTACAATTGAAGGAGCCGTTGAAGGAAAGTATACTAATTATGCAAGATTCAAGCCTTACTTATAAGGTCAATATTACTTCATTTATGGGTGAAAATCTCCCTGATCTAAGCACCGTCCGACAACTTGGTCAAATAGAAGTCTTGCAGCTTGGTGAATGGAAAACGATATTATTAGGTGATTTTCATTCGATCAATGATGCACAAGTGGCAATGGATATTGCGATCAAAGCGGGCTTTGAAAAGGCACACGTAGTCGTGATGCAAGGTGATAATATCATGCGAATTGATTTGGGATACTGACAAGATTGATCCAAGATCCTAATTCATTCGCAGTAGGCTAAACTGTAGTGTGCTAAAGCCACTGTCCTCCAATTTTTCGATCTTAAATTTCGTCAGACCCTCGAGATCAGCTTCTTGGAAATACATTGTGCTTTCACCCATTTCCCAATGTTCGATCATCAATTTATCATTGATCCTTAGATTGACAGCATCGTCACTGCAAATCTGAATGGCGTAATGTCCTTTGGGTAGATCAATTTCGCTACTTGCTATAGCAATGAAATGATCCTCAGGAACCAGCTTGGTCGGTTCATGCCACCAATTGAATGCAAGTTCAGTATTGACTGTACTATCAAGTGCAATGGTAGTCTGAACTTGATTGATCAGGTCGATATTTTCCAATAGCCGCTTATCTCTGTCAAACTGGTATGGATAATACTTGACGACCCAAGGCATTGCGACTGACTTATTTTCATATGAAAAGCTTCGCGCCGTCTGTTGTAGTTGCTGGATTCCAAATTGATTTTTATAGGATGGTCCTGTGAAATTTAGTACTAAATTCTGTTGCTTTCCTTTTTGAATTAGGCATTTGATTGTGCTCGGAAATTCTCCAGCTTTCGCTCCAATTAATTGCAAGCCTTCTACTTTGTTTACTGCCCAATTACCGTATTGTTTTCCACTTGAGAAGTCAAGCGGCCCTAATATTTCAAATGTAATCGTATCCGTATTTTGGGCTTTTAGCCATACCAGAGGATAGCGGTGATCATATGGTCCCCATGGAGTCATTTTTATCTGATCTTTGCCCCTAAATGGAAATGGATAATATGAGGTAATTACAGTGTCTAAATATAATAATTGTTGACTTAGAAATCCGAAACTGTCAGCATTCATTTCCTTTGCATTTAAGTCAAAGCTTGAATCTGCAGCGAATTTATTTGCCACTGAAACAAAGGTATTTTCATCAACAAGAGGTCGTGCTGTTAACTCTAATTTGATCCCGACTTTGTCATTTATGAAAATGTTTTTCTGAATTTTAGGAGCAAAACTTGGCGTGTTTTTTTTCTTCACAAATGGCCAATCTGGTTGCGGGTATTTTGCCCAATTGTAAATGCCTGTTTCACATTCAAATATTAGGTTGTGAGTCATTGCATTTTGCTGTCCATGTTCAATCGCTATTGCCGTAGTGTTGTGACGTAATATATTGCGATCAAACACCGAATTGTAGCTATATCCCGCCCAAATCCCATAAGTGCAATCTTCGATCTTATTCTTTTCGATTAGATTTCGACTGAAGGTCGCTTCGACACCGTTGGTGGCCGCATGAGAAAAATCATTTAGTCTGATTTCGTTGTCATTGCAACCGCCAAAGCCTGAGATCATTGTTGTTTGGCCGGCCCAAAGGAAAAGTCCGTCACCACAATGAGTGGCTGTGTTGTACTCTACTCTATTGAAAATTGCTTGTTCGTATATAAGTAATCCCGCTGAGTCCTGCCCGCGGCTGTATTTGCCCAGAGAAAATCCACGGATATTAAAATCCAGATAATTGTGATGAATGTAGGTGTATGAAGAGCGATACAAGCCTATACCAAGCCCTGAATTGAAAGCAAAATTATTATGTGCTATTTCTCCAAAATGACTGTCGACGATCAAAGCAGCATTTTGATTTCCTGTGGCTTTATTTCCCTTTATTATGAAGCTATCGCAAAAATTGAGATAAATTCCAGCCCCATATCTCTTCCATTCTGCTCTCTCATTGACATGATAACTGAGCCAATCGGTCATATTTTCCACACTTGTCGTGCTGTACAATCGTGGCCTATAATTGTAGCTCACATCACACTGCAAAATCTGGCATCCGACACAATTTTCGGCAAGTATTCCGATCTTAAATCCTCGTATGTCGAGATTCTTGATCGTAATATGATCGCCCTCTAACAAGATTCCGACCCCTTGAAATGAGTCGGGGTGGGCGAAATTACTTGAACCAATAATTGTTGAGTTCTTAAAATCGACAGTCATGTAAGATCCTTTGATCGTCAGTACTGGTTTATCTATGTCAGGATAGGACGCAAAATTGTAGGTATCGCGTATTATTTGACACGATTCAGTAATTACTCCACCTCTGGTCGGTTGATGTGGTCTTATATTCTGAGCGATTAAGACTGAATGAATCAGCAGAAACAAAATGAAAGCTGTCGCTTTTGATAGATTCATTTGGGGAGATTTCATTGTATGCTTGATTGCTTTCATTAGTGAATTCGATCGCCTCTGAGGTTCAGATTATTCAATATCCGCAACTCTTCAACGAGATACTCCTCCCATCGTTTTTTGACCATATTAGCATTGAAGTATTCATTTGCCAAATCGATGAACATGCGATAATGCCCGGCTTCTGAGACCATGAATTTGTGGTAAAACTCTCGCAGGTTTTCATCTTCTAGCTCCAACGACAATAGGCGAAATCGTTCGCAGCTTCTTGCTTCCACTAGGGCAAAAGTGAGTAGTTTATCAAGCAGCCGTTCTTCTCGAGATCCACCATTCATCTGGAATGAATACAGCTGACTGACATAAAGGTCTTTTCTCTGGTTGCCAAGTTGATAGCCTCTCTTGCGAATTTCGGCGAGAACCATTCTGAAATGTCCCCATTCTTCCGTAACAAGTGGTGCGATATTTTCCACCAATTTGACGTAATCCGGATATCCTTGTATCAACGTAATTCCGCTGCTTGCTGCTTTTTGTTCGCAATATGCATGATCGGTTAGGATATCATCTAACTGCATTGCAGCCAGGTCGACCCATCGGGGATCGGTTGGCAATTTCAAGCCCAGCATATGTAGTACTTTAAGTTTTGAGAATAGGCGTACATGATGGATGTAGGCTTTGAATCCTATTGATTCTGAAGCAAACATGAGATTTGAGACCGGATCAAATCTAGATTGTACACTTCGTAATCCTCATATCCGCTGCTCCATACGACTCTCACTGCCTTGATGTCTAATTGTGCAAGTGCCTTGAGCTGGTCTTTGGATATTGCATAAATGCCTTGATAATGAGTCACCCCATTTTTGTCATCGTAGAGAGCTGATCCTGATATTGTATTGAAGAGGTTGACATTTTGTCCTTGCAATGGGGATAGTATCAGCATTGCGCCTTCTTGAATATGTCCATATTCCTGCCTGGCTGATTTGGTGTATAAATGAAAATTTAAGACCAAATAGACATCGCTTCCTTTTTCCTTGAGATTTGATTCACAAACAATGAAATCCTTATTTCCAAGAAATGATTTCAGAGTTTCGTCGGTGTATTTGAAGAATACGGCAACATTGGTTTCCCTGACGCTGCGACTTCCATCCATTTTCTTACTGACCTCGCAAGGATATATGGCGGGCTTTTCAAGAATTTGGCTTGGTGGAAACAAGCCGGACAAAGGCTCGGTGCTAACAGTTGAGGTACTAGATTTCTTTGCAGGCTTCTGGCTCTTTGCTTTCCTTGGAGCTTCAGTTTCCTCTGCATCTTCTAATCCTTGCATTTTCGGCTCCCTACTTTTTTCTACTGCCTTTTCGACAGCATCCTTCTGAGGAGTCTGTCCAGTTTTTTTGAAAAGGTCATAATTTTCCTTAGCCTTTTTCTCTATGTCAAGACGCTCTTCAATCAGTGTGATGGTTTCAGGTATTTCTTCTTTAGCTTTTTGGGATTCGCTTTTTTGCAGCTTGCGCAATTTCTCTTCAGCTTCGATGCGCAATTTTCGAGCGACGATATACTCGTCCTCTGGTGTATTATTGTCAACAATTTTCTTTGAGGGTTTTAATCTTGACTTGCGTTTAGGTTCGATGCCTTTGTCAGGTATTTCAAATGGGTCGACATTGTCATGCTGCAATACTACAAATGTATCTTTAACTTCGGTCTTTGCGAGATATACACTATCTCCAGGCATATAATGCCTCCAAGAGCCATCGCCAAACACAAGAATTTTCTCTCCTTGAGCGTTAATTTGAACTGTTTGACTGAAAAGACTTGAAGAAGGCAAAAGCAAAATGAAAATTCCCAATAGGAGGAAATAGAATTGCTGAGAATTGTTTGATTGCATAAGGATAACAAAGATAGATAAACTGATTTCTTCACCTGCAGAGTTTTCTTAGAATTCTCAAAACCTTTGTTTCTGGCGCAAGACGTGACAATGCATGAATAAGCTTCTGATAAATCTGATTTATTCAATACTTTTGTGCCGTAAAAAACAAAAAACATAATGGCAACAGAGATCCTCGCTTACATCGAAACCAATAAAGACCGTTTTCTTAACGAGCTTCTTGAGTTGTTGCGTATTCCTTCTGTCAGTGCCGATCCTAAGTACAAGCAGGACATCATCAAAACCGCTGAAATGGTTGCGATGCGCCTTAAAGAATTGGGTGTAGATAAAGTAGAATTGTGCCAAACTGCAGGCAACCCTATCGTATATGGTGAGAAAATCATCGATGCATCTTTGCCAACGATATTGGTTTATGGTCACTATGATGTACAGCCGGCCGATCCATTGGAACTGTGGACTAACCCTCCGTTTGAGCCAGTTGTTAAGACAACAGATGCACACCCGCAAGGAGCAATCTATGCACGTGGGTCATGCGATGACAAAGGTCAGATGTACATGCACGTGAAGGCATATGAGTATATGTCAAAAAATGACTCATTGCCATGCAATGTCAAATTCATGATCGAAGGTGAAGAAGAAGTTGGTTCTAACAATCTTGGCATATTCTGCGAAGCAAATACTGCAAAACTAGCATGTGATGTCGTGCTACTTTCTGACACCTCCATCATTGCAAATGATGTTCCTTCAGTAACAACCGGGCTTAGAGGTCTTAGTTATGTAGAGGTTGAAGTCACTGGACCAAACAGGGACTTACATTCAGGAGTTTATGGTGGAGCTGTCGGAAATCCGATCAATATCCTGGCGCAAATGATCGCCTCGATGCATGATGAAAATAATCATATTACAATTCCAGGATTTTATGATCGTGTGATCGAGTTGAGTACTGAAGAAAGGGCAGATATCAATTCAGCTCCATTTAGCTTGAGCGCTTACAAGCAAGATCTGAAGGTTGGTGACACTTGGGGCGAAAAGGGTTATACCGTGTTGGAACAAACTGCAACAAGGCCTACGCTCGATGTCAATGGCATATGGGGAGGATATACAGGTGAAGGGGCCAAAACGGTACTTCCTGCCAAGGCATTTGCAAAAATCAGTATGCGTCTCGTGCCAGACCAAGATCCAGATGAGATTACGGAAATATTCACAAAACATTTTGAATCTATCGCTCCTGCAAGTGTCAAAGTCAATGTAACTCCACATCACGGAGGTAGTCCAGCTGTAGTTCCAATCGATTCGATCGAATACAAAGCATCGTATCAAGCGATGGAAAAGACATTTGGCAAAGCACCGATACCGCAAAGAGCGGGGGGAAGTATTCCTATCGTCGCACTATTTGAAAAAGTGCTTGGCGTAAAATCTGTTTTGATGGGCTTTGGCTTGGATTCCGATGATATTCATTCACCGGATGAACATTTTGGCTTGTTCAACTATTACAAAGGAATCGAAACCATTCCTTATTTCTATCAATATTACACAGCTTTAAAACAACAATCATAAAGTCGTAGTCAAATGAAAAAACAATTTCTAACGCTGGGATTACTGTGCACAATCATCGGATTTGCGCAAGCCCAAAAACCAACCAAAATGGACTCTTTGAGTTATAGTCTGGGCGTACTGGTTGCCCAAAATCTTAAGAACCAGGGATTTGATAACATTGTACCAGCTGATTTTGCTCAGGCAGTTAATGATGTGATGAAAGGCGCTCAATGTCAAGTTGATGCTGCACAAGCAAATGAAATCGTTCAAAGCCATTTCGCAGCTAATGCAGCTAAAAAAGAAGCATCAAGTGCCGGTGACGCAAAAGACAATATGGAAATAGGAAAAAAGTACCTTGCTGACAATGGTAAACGCAAAGAAGTGATAACTCTTGCTAGTGGACTTCAATACGAAATACTGAAGCCAGGAAGTGGTCCAAAACCAAAGTCTACTGACGAAGTGACTGTTCATTACAAAGGTACTTTGATCAATGGGTTTGAATTTGACAGTTCAATCAAGCGCGGCCAACCAGCCACATTCCCCGTTAATGGAGTGATCAAAGGTTGGACGGAAGCTCTTCAATTAATGGGTGAAGGTTCCAAGTGGAAACTATTTATCCCTGCTGATCTTGCCTATGGCAACAGTGGAGCAGGTGCGGATATCAAACCCGGATCTACACTGATCTTCGAAGTGGAGTTGATCAAAGTCAATTAAGAAATTCAATGAAAAGGCCGTGCAAACGGCCTTTTTTTGCTTATGCGCATAGATATCATTGCAGTTATTCCAGGTCTGCTGTCAGGCCCACTTAACCACTCCATCCTTCAGAGAGCTAAGGATAAAGGTTTGCTAGAAGTGCATGTGCATGATCTACGTAAGTTTGGTATCGGTCCTTACAATCAGATCGATGACTATCAATTTGGGGGAGGAGCGGGGATGGTATTGATGATGGAACCACTCGTTCAATGTCTTGAAATATTGAGGTCCGAGCATAAGTATGATGAGATCATCTACATGAGTCCTGATGGAGAGACCTTTGATCAGCGGCTGGCAAATCAACTTTCCTTACTTGGCAATTTCATGATCGTATGCGGACACTATAAAGGTGTTGATCAACGATTTAGAGACCACTACATTACTCGCGAGATCTCAGTTGGTGATTTTGTATTGTCAGGAGGCGAACTTGCAGCAGCAATAATTGTTGACGCTGTTGGCCGTTTGTTACCAGGTGTTTTGAGTGATGAAACTTCTGCACTTTTTGATTCATTTCAAGACGATCTATTAGCCCCTCCAGTGTATACTCGGCCCGCGGTTTACAAAGATTGGGAGGTTCCGGCAATCCTATTGTCTGGTCATGAGGAGAAGATATCAGAGTGGAGGTTTGAACAATCGCTTGAGCGTACAAAACTCAGGCGCCCCGATCTCATTGAAAAGTATGAAAAGGGCAATTGACCCAAACAACTTTAATGGAGATAGTTTTGCAATGCGTGCGCTCCCACAAATAGGAGTCCTTGCAGTATCAATATTCCATCGCCCAGCCCCGAGAAATAGTATCCCTCTCGATCCTTTGTAATGCCTCTGATGAAGAGGAAATTTAGGAAGTAGAGAACAACCCAAGCCATCATTTCCATCGGTGTGAACAGCTCCACAACAAAACTTATACACAGCAGTATAAAACCACAAAACAAAACTTGTGTACAAAGAGTCTTTGCAAGTGGGATACCCAGTTGATTGGCGTAAGTTTTTACGTGATTGGCATTGTCCTTTTGGATATCTCTAATGTCAAATGGTAGACAAAGGGCAAACATGAATGCACATCTACCGCCAAAGAAGAAGATCCATCCATCGGGCAGACTAATATCGGTGTCTAAGGATGCTGGTAGAGCTATTTGAACATATGCCAGTGTGACTGCAAGGAAAATCGTCTTTGTGTAAGGTAAATCTCGCAAGCGGCGCCCACTGGAAATGGGAATCAGATAGCCCGTTGTTAAGAGAAATGGAGGAAAAGCAGCCACATAAAACTGCAAAGGCATCTCAAGCACATACCAGATGGCAACAATAGCACCGATGCTCGCCAATGTAAAATGAAATCGGCGTTGTTGCTGGACATATCGCTCTGGATCTGCCTTGGGAACAAGTCTTATGCGGTGAAAATTGTAAGCTGAAAAAGTGGCTGCTGTGAGTGAAATAATGAATGATTGCCATCCGTAAGGAAAATGCAGGGCATAAATGGCCGGCAGGCATGCTAGTGAGCAACCAAATGCAATCCACAAATGCGAATCCACTAGTCGCCGTAGCAACCAAGGATAAGCGCTTTGAGGAGTTTCTTGCATAGATTAAAATTGCTCAAAAATTAATCAAAGACCCTCATTTTCTAGAAATATTTGAAATTGTGATCTGCTTTGATCTTCTTGAGCGTTTCAAATATCAGCTGAATAACCGCTTCGACATCTGATTTCTGTGCCATTTCAACAGTAGTGTGCATATAGCGCAGTGGCAGTGAAATCAAAGCAGAAGGAACCCCACCATTTGAATATGCAAATGCATCAGTGTCTGTTCCTGTGCTTCGCGAAGCAGCTTCCCTTTGGAAAGGAATATTTTGCTCTGTCGCTGTATCGATGATAAGCTGAAGTAATTTGTTGTGTACGGCTGGTCCGTAAGTTACACTTGGGCCCAATCCACATTTGATGTCACCCAATTCTTTGGCAGTCATCAGTGGCGTACCCGTATCGTGCGTTACATCTGTTACGATGGCGACATTTGGTTTGATAGTTTCGGCGATCATTTCAGCACCACGCAATCCGATTTCCTCCTGTACCGCATTGACTACATATAAGGTATAAGGCAATTCTATTGCATTTTCCTTAATAATACGAGCTACTTCTGCAATACAAAATCCCCCCATTCGATTGTCCAATGCTCTACCGACGTAGTATTTGTCGTTGAGTACCATGAACTCATCATCATATGTGATCACAGTGCCGACGTGCACGCCCATCTCGAGTACTTCCGCTTTGGTACTAGCTCCTAAATCGAGAAAAATATTCTCGACACTTGGTGTCAGATTTTCATTCTTGCCACGACGCGTATGGATTGCCGGCCAGCCAAACACACCTTTAACGATGCCTTTGTCGCCATGCAGATTGACTCGCTTTGAAGGAGCGATTATTTGGTCAGAGCCGCCATTGCGCACTACATAGACGAATCCTTCGTCTGTGATATAATTGACAAACCAAGATATTTCGTCAGCATGACCTTCGATCACGACCTTATAGTCTTTACCTGGATTGATCACTCCATATACGGTACCATAATTGTCCAAATGCCATTCATCAATGAAGGGCTTGATATAATCGAGCCACAATTGCTGTCCAGCAGACTCAAAGCCTGTTGGCGAGGCATTGTCTAAATAGCGCTTCAAGAAAGCTTCCGAATTGGAATTCAATATTTGCATTTATCTTAATTTTTAAGCATTTGGTTTCCACTGTTGCGGATCCCGTCTCCATTTTTGCAATACTTCTAATACTGGCTGATCTATCATGCCCTTTTGCAAGGCCACTTGCAATAAAGCTGAATAGTTTGACAATGTAAATAGTGGGCAGTGATTTTCTTCAAAGAGCTTCTTAGCAACTTCAAATTCATAGGAGAAGATCGCTAGTACTCCAACGACTTCTGCTCCTGAATCTCTCAATTTACTCACTGCCGCGAAACTGCTTCCTCCAGTGGAAATGAGATCTTCGATGACGAGTACGCGCATGCCGGCCTCCAATCGACCTTCAATCGAATTCTGCCTGCCGTGGCCCTTTGGTTTTTCCCTAACGTAAATGAACGGTTTGCCGAGCAAATCTGCCAGAAGTGCACCATGTGCAATACCTGCAGTTGCAACTCCTGCAATTACGTCAAAGGAATTGAGTTTCTTTGTGAGCGATGCAAAGCTCTCTTTGATAAAATTGCGGACTGCGGGATACGAAAGTACCATCCGGTTGTCACAATAGATGGGAGATAGGATGCCCGATGCCCAAGTAAAAGGATCTTTGGGCCGCAACTGAATCGCCTGGATTTCCAATAGTTTTTCAGCCACTTCGATTTCCAATTGCATCGTATTTTGTTTCTATTTTAAAGTCGGCAAATGTACAAAATCTATATAAACGAAACGCCCCTTTTACTGGCAAGTCTAAATGATCTGCAGGGTATAGTAGCAATACCCGACAAGGTGATTGTTACACCCTATTTGGGCAAAAAGAAGTTTCTATACAATTACATAGATATGCTGGAGAAGACTGACCGCCTTCAAATGGTAGTTTTGCATACCAAAGATGTAGAACAGCTATTTGCTGACTTCAAAAGTATTTATTCTGAGATCAGAGCCGGTGGGGGATTAGTGGTAAATCCGCAAGGTGAAATTCTATTCATCTTCCGTCGTGGCATGTGGGATTTGCCAAAAGGCAAAATGGACAAGGGCGAAACAATCTCAGAAACGGCCATTCGTGAAGTCTATGAAGAGACAGGACTCAAGAAAGCAAAATTGGGACAGTTCCTCTGTGATTCATACCATTGCTACAAAACTAAAGGGGGGACGCGCCTGCTCAAATTCACTTCATGGTTTGCCATGACGGCCAATCAAGCCAAGTTGCAACCCCAAGCCTTGGAAGATATTGAACAAGCGGTTTGGTTGAGTTTGTCCGAATTTGAACAGGCCAAGTACAAGGCTTTCAATAATATTCATGATGTGCTGGCTTCTTACAAGCAAACTCTGTGAGGACAGCGGATTTCCATATATTCTCCTGTTTTAGCGAATAACAGGGCAATTACCAAACAAAATTTTGCTTTTTTGACTAATTGACGAAGTAGGACTTAGAAAATTAACCTTTGAACGAATAAATTTTATTCAAATAATCGATTTGTTATATAAAATGATTGTAACTTTGCAAAGTCGTTATGATGAATCGCAAGTAAATCGCTCCATGAACAAATTGATCTTAGCCAGCTTGGCTGTACTTTTTATTGGATTTTCTTCAGAAAAAGCACTAGCACAAGATGCTGTACCGTCCGGTCATCCAAGTGTTTTTGTGACTGCAGCGGTCAACAATGCTCAGATCATTTCCCGCAGTATATTTGTCAACAGGGATGAAGCAGTATGTTTTGTTGATGCCGAATCACTTCATTACAACCTCAAATCTATCGTCATTAGCAACAGAGCTGGCATAGAAATCAAGAGAATGAATATCGTGGAAGAGAAAGTTAATGCGATCCACGAATTGCCACTTGAATCTCTCGAAAAAGGTGATTACCGCATCACTTTGAATTCATTGACTTCCAGCGAAAGCTATCCTTTTAGCTGGTAAGACTATTTCCCTTCTTTTACTTTTTGATTGATTTGGCTTAGTATAGCCTCTATATCGTATTGTTCAGCCGTGAGCACAAATGCCTGCTTATTGACTGTTTCGATTACAAGTATGTCGCTATATTTCCTTGCCACCAGTCCATTACTTTCGTTTGCGCGTATTTCGGCAAGGTTGATTTCGCTTAGGCTGCAATCGCCGTATGGTGTCGATAGTTTATCACCTGTCAATGTTACCGGACTTAATTTGTATATCGTCAATGCACTGAATCCGACTATGCCAAGGCAGGTGACAAAGATGAAGGCAGTAAGTAACTGTAGGAGCTGGCGATAAGTGACAGGCAGTTTTGCGGAGCTGCGCTTGCTAAGCCACCAAAATGTGATGGCTGCTCCAATTAAACCTGCAGATGATAAACCGATGTTTACCCACATGGCGCTGTGATCTGCCTGGAATATGTATTCCATGAAATAATATTTTAACGATAATAGAGATTGGATCTTTCTGCAACAGTTCTAAACTAAATTTCCTTAAGCACTTCGCGACAAATGACCAATTTTTGGATTTCTGAAGTGCCTTCGCCAATGGTGCACAATTTGCTGTCGCGGTAAAATTTCTCTACAGGGAAATCTTTGGTGTAACCATAACCTCCAAATATTTGGATTGCATCAGTAGATACCTGCACGCAGATTTCTGATGCGTAATATTTTGCCATCGCAGATACCTTGGTGACTTTGCCACCTTTATTCTTGAGATCTGCTGCTTCACGTGTAAGAAGTTCAGCTGCTTGAATCTTCATAGCCATATCAGCAAGCTTAAAGCTTATCCCTTGGAAATTGGCAATTGGCTGTCCAAATTGCTCACGCTCCTTGGCATATTTTACTGATGCTTCATAAGCTCCTTTGGCTATCCCAATTGAGAGAGCAGCTATTGAAATTCTGCCACCATCAAGTACTTTCATAGATTGGATAAATCCCTCTCCGACTTTTCCCAATACTTGGCTCTTGTGCACTCTGCAATTGTCAAAGATCATTTCGGCCGTCTCCGAGGCGCGCATGCCAAGTTTGTTTTCTTTCTTGCCAGCTTTGAGGCCTGGTGTATTTCTTTCGACTATGAATGCAGTCATTCCTTTGCTGTCAAGCAGCTCTCCTGATCTTGCGATTACTACAGACACGTCGCTGGATTTGCCGTGAGTGATCCATGATTTGGTACCATTTAGCACGAAATAATCACCGTCCTCAACAGCCACACATTGCATACGTCCTGCATCGCTACCTGTATTTGGTTCTGTAAGGCCCCAAGCTCCAATCCATTGGCCACTGGCAAGCTTTGGCAGATATTTTTGTTTTTGCTCCTCGTTGCCAAATGCAAGTATATGCCCTGTGCACAATGAGTTATGCGCTGCCACTGACAATCCAATGGATCCACAGACTTTGGCAATTTCCTCTATAACTGTGATGTACTCTTGATAGCCGAGACCGGACCCTCCGTATTGTTCAGGCACTAAGACTCCAAGAAATCCATGAGCTCCCAAATTATGCATTAGATCAATGGGGAAATGTTGACCTTCATCCCATTCCATAATATTTGGCCTGATATGCAATTCTGCAAAATCTCGTGCACTTTCTTTGATAATCTGCATGCTGTCAACTGTAGGATCGATCGTCATATTTCTGTTTTAGCTAGATGTAAAAGTAAGAAGAATACTTGACTGAGTAGAAAGCCCAATGTTGAAGCAATTCTAGTACTTATAACGATCCTTCCATTTTGCTCTTAGCGCCTCTAAATGCTTTAATTCATTGGGGTTTTGTCCTGGTTTGTACAGCATTTCACCATTGAGTTGAGGTGGCATAAATGCTATGTCCACAAAATTGCCTTCAAAGGAATGAGCATATTGATAGTCCTTGCCATAGCCCAATTCCTTCATCAATTTTGTGGGAGCATTGTTGAGATGCAAAGGGACGGGTAGATCACCACCGGTTTTTGCTAGCCTGATTGCATCATCGATTGCCATGTAAGCTGAATTGCTCTTAGGAGACAAAGCAAGGTAAATAGCTGTCTGTGACAATATAATGCGCGACTCGGGCATGCCGATCATCTTGATCGCTTGCATACAGGTCGTGGCCATCAATAATGCATTGGGATTTGCCAGACCTATGTCTTCGCTGGCAAGGATTACCATTCTTCGGGCGATAAATTCTATGTCTTCGCCGCCTTCCAACATTCTCGCCATCCAATATACTGATGCATTTGGGTCGGAGCCCCGCATCGACTTTATAAATGCTGATACGATATTGTAATGTTGCTCGCCGGCTTTGTCGTAGAGTGCGATTTTTTGCTGTGCGATGTTCATCACAATTTGGTCAGTAATGATGATATCTTCATCATCTGCAAATGACTCAGCTACCAATTCAAATGTATTGAGGAGTTTGCGAGCATCGCCTCCTGATAGTTGAAGCAATGCTGCAGTTTCTGTCAACACTACATTTCTTAATTTGTAAGTTTCGTCAAGTTCGATTGCTTGTTGGAGAATCTTGAGCAAATCCGCTCGGTCCAGGCTTTTCAATATATAGATCTGGCATCGAGAGAGCAAGGCGGGATTTACTTCGAATGATGGATTCTCAGTGGTAGCGCCGATCAGAGTGATATATCCTTTTTCTACCGCTCCCAACAATGCATCCTGTTGAGATTTATTGAATCGGTGTATTTCATCGATAAAGAGAATTGGAAAGGCCTGAAAAAGACTTTTGGTTTTTGCCCTTTCGATTATTTCCCTGAGGTCTTTGACACCTGCAGAAACGGCGCTCAGTGCCTCAAATGGCCTATTTACACTTGTGGAAATGATCTGTGCCAAGGTTGTTTTACCAACGCCTGGAGGTCCCCAAAGCAGTAGGGAAGGTATTCTTCCTGATTCGATTGCTTTGCGAAGTACAGCGCCTTCACCTGTCAAATGTTCCTGACCGATAAAGGACTCAAGTCCCATGGGTCGCATTCGTTCGGCTAATGGTACAGTGTTTGTCATTGCTTAAAGGTAAGTTGTTTGCTCGCCGAATTGTATTTTTGACCAAATGAAAACAAGCGAATCTAAGGAGCTGTATGATGAATTGATGCATCGCATGAAATCAGAGGAGCATCCAACAATGGCTGTCGCGATGTCAAAGTACATGCGCGATCTATTTCCTTTTTTTGGTGTCAATTCGCCAATGCGCAAGCAGATCGTCAAAGATTTCATCGCTGATATCGGCAAGCCATCGATTGATGACATTCCAGGATTGTTTGAGTTGCTTTGGGAAACTCCCCAGCGCGAAGCTCAATATCTGGTCCGTGATTTGGGCGAGAAATACCTCAAAAACAGCTCTCCATCTTGGTTTCCAATGTATGAATCATTTATCAGCCGAAAAAGTTGGTGGGATACTATAGATTTTGTGGTGCCTGCGCTTATGTATCCAATACTATCCGAAGATCAAGATTTGCGATACGAGGCTTCAGAGCGTTGGAATCAAAGCGATAATTTGTGGCTGGTGAGGGCATCACTGATCTATCAACTAAAGTTTAAGGAAAAGATTGATTTTGAGCAACTCAAACGCTTCATCTTGAATCATGCAGAATCAAAGGAATTCTTTGTTCAGAAAGCCGCTGCTTGGGCCCTTAGGCAACATGCTTATTTGGACTCACAGGCTGTGATTGATTTTGTGCAATCGACCAATTTGCCTTCCTTGACGAAAAGGGAAGCGCTTAAGCATGTCTAGTTTTCGGTAAAATGTAGTCTTCAGCTCAAGGCTCTACATCTTAGCCAATACCTTATCCAATTCGGTTTCAGTGCTTTCGATGTCTACTCCGATGTGAAGATGAAGCTCTGATATATCTATTAATTGACTTGCTTCAATCGCTAACATTTGGTCAAATTCATTGAAATTGAATTCAATTTTTGACTTCAGGTTGTTAATGTAAGCCTTCAGTTTTTCACCAGCTTCCGTTTCTAAGCGCTCTCTACCGGTATTGATCTCAAGTTTGTAGGCATTCAGTATTTTTCGGCGCTTGATGCCTGTGGTAACTCCAGCAAATAATATCCCAATCGTTGTCAGAATTCCTCCAGTGACGTCAAAAATCGTAGTGTTAGTTACAGCAGCCAGAATGATGCCTATTACTGCAAGTCCGCTCCCTGTAGTGATACTTGGAGCGAGGTTCTGAGTAGCGGGAAACATGCCTCCACCATCAAAATTTTCAGATTTGCTGAGAAATTTATGAAATGCCTCTTCAAGTTCACTTAACACTCTGATTCGGCGTTCAGCGATATCACTAAATATATCGTGATTGTTGTTGAGTATAGTTCTGCTATTCTTGATTTTGAGGTCGATAATCTTTGCCATTTGCTGAATACTATCAGCCAGATCGGAAACCCCTGAATTTAGCTTTTCGAGCATATTGCGATTCATGTTTTCCTCCAGTTCCTTCACTAGATTCTTGAGCCAATTGGCTGCTGATTCTTTGCGATTGAATATGGAACTAAATGAACGTTTGAGGAGCGATGGAAATGAAAGACCCTCTTCAAGGGCAATTTCTGAGTCACGTGTAGTTCTGTCGTAAGCTGCGACTATGTTTTCAATGAGTATATCTGCTTGTTTGTATGATTTCTTTTCCTGATCATCAAGTGTAAATCTGATGTCCTCACGGAATTCTCGATCGGCATCGTATTGCGCCTGGCGATCATCCAATCCTCGCCTGATACGCTGATGAATATTTTCAGAAGTGTTGATGGTATTCAACAGCTTTAGGAATGGTGCTTTGCCACCTGTAATATGTGTGCTGATGAAAGTGCGCAATTCTTCAAAGCCACTATCTTCAAAATTGCCTTCATTTTCTGCCTTGGCAGAAGTGGCAAATATCTGTGGATCGGGCAAGTTCTTTTTGTGTGCCATATCCCTCACTCCCTGTATATTGACCTCAAGGTCTTCAGCTGACAAGAGGTCCTTTTGCTGCAATACGAATATTACCTTGCGCTGCCATTCAGCCTTGATAAAATCAAAGAATGTCCAGCTTGATTGACGGTATGGGTTCTTTGCTTCAAATACAAAAACGACGAGGTCCGAAGAAGGGATGAAACGTTCTGTTATTTCCTGGTGATGCTCCACGATGGTATTCGTACCCGGTGTATCGACAATGGAGATTTCCTTCAGGATTTCTGCTGGGTTAAATATTTTCCTTAAGTATTGATTCACCTCAAGAATTTCCATTTTATCCCCATATACTATCTGCTGAATCACGTCAGTAGTCGGAGCGGGGCCAACTTTGCAGATCTCCTCTTTTGATTGCAGCAAGGCATTTACAAAGCTGCTTTTGCCAGCTTTAACTTCACCTACAATCACAAACATGAAGGGTTCGTGTAGTCTGGTCCTTAGTTCGCTGATCGTGCTCATCAGGTCATCATGACCAATTCGCGAAGCCAGATTCTGAAGATTTTTGGTTATTTCTTCTATCCGGGCCTTGAATGTATATATTTGATGATCAATTAATTGAGACATATTTGGGAACTTAAATTGTAAGGTATTTAGGGGCTTCAGGCCCCATGCAGAAAAGTAGATCGAGGATGCTCAAATTGGAGATGAAACCCCATTTGTCTTCAAATACTTGAGGATAAGGCTTCGATTCAAATTCGCTTTGATTGTTGACTCTCATTAGGTTTCGAAAATCGACGACACTTTCAGTTTGTTCTGTTTTTTGATAGATTTCGCTTTCGCTAACAGTAGTTGGCCATTTCAACCAACGCAGGATCAAATGCAATGATTCCCAATTGAGATCGTAAAGATATTTGTGTCGATGAGTCAATAGCGGTTGCAGAGATTCAGCGTAGTGTTCAAAGAAGGGGGCTCTTTGGTATGCAGACTTGATTGTATTCCAGCTCTGCCGTTGCCAGTCTGTATCATAGGCAATTTCCACTGATTTTATGGATTGCCCTTCATTTTTTCCCTTTCGGAGGGGAATACTGATGTTGGCTATACCATTTGCGGTAGTGATACAGAAGCGGTTGCGAAAACCGCCTTTGATATAGTGCTCATGTGCCTCAATTTGAATTTGATCAAATGAAGACAGCATATAGAAATAGTGCAGGCTTGGAAATAGTTGAGTTTCAATAAGGGCAGAACGCACAAATAACCTATCTATCCAGCATTATTTTTGAACATCATGTAAAGGAGCGCAAGCAACAAGATAGTGATACCTATCAATACGATGAAAAACTTGCGGTTATCTCTTTTGTCTATTGCTTTGTAGGAGCCCGGTGACTTTGACTTTGACATCTTGCGTTGATTAGATTGTGTTGGAAATGTACAATATTTTCATTTAAAGATTCACTAATTGATAAAAATCCAGCACCTGATCATCCACAATGAGGTCTCTCATGTTGAGCGGTCGGTTGAGTACCAATCCATTGAAACTTCTGCAACGGCTTAGTGCTACGTAGGCTTGGCCGTGTTCAAATGCTCCTGAACCAAGATCGATAATGACTTGGTCAAATGATTTGCCCTGACTCTTGTGGATCGTAATGGCCCATGCTAACTTAAGTGGAAACTGGGCAAATGAACCGATCACTTCAGATTCGATCGGTTTACCCGGGCTAGCTGCCTTGTAGCGGATCATATCCCAATTGGACTTCTTTACTTCGATCCTTCGTTCATGGCCATTTTCCTTGACGACAACTTTGATCAAGTCGTCACCAATGGCCTCGATAGTACCGAGTGTACCGTTGACATATTTGAGTTCAGTATCATTGCGCAGGAAGATGATTCTTGCACCGACTTTCAGTGGCAAATGCAAATCTGTGGGATATTGACTTGGTCTTATGTCGCCAGTTACTTCTGCACTGAATATGCTGGCTTTTCCAGGTAGCTTACCCATTTCCCTTGTATTGATCTGATCGGCGGTGGCATTGCGCGCTGACAAGGTGATATACTCAGAGCTAGTAAAGCCTGGTTTGCATCGAGTGTTTAGTTCTTCCAGATCGCTTTCGTCCATGCTTGCATTGCGGATGGACTCCAGTAGTCTTATAAACTGCTTTTCGGTCTGCCGGAATACTTTGGTCAATTCGATATACTGCAATTTAAGCCCTTGTTTGATCACATGCGCTGAGAAGAAGTAATGACTTTGATAGTGAAAGTTGAGATAGTTTTTTTCTTCCTGTTGAGCTACGACTGGGGGAAGTTGAAATAGATCGCCGAAGAATATGACCTGAAGACCACCAAAGGGCTCGGCTGATTTTCTGTTGAGCTTCAGAGCTTGATCCATTGCATCAAGTAGATCGGCTCGTACCATAGATATTTCATCTATGATCAGCGTATCTAATTGATTTACGAGCTTATGATTCTTCATTTTCTTGATATCCTTGCTTCCGATAAAGCGAGGGGGAAATAAAAAAAATGAATGAATGGTCTGTCCTTGAACGTGTAAGGCAGCGACGCCTGTTGGTGCAAGGACGATTACTTTCTTCTTGGTGCTTTTGCGGAAGATATCGAGTAGGGTCGATTTGCCGGTGCCTGCTCTGCCTGTAATAAAGAATGAATCGCTGGTATGCTCAAGTTGATGAAGGATATCTTGAAATTCCTGATTGAGAACAATTGGGGTACCGAGCATTGACAACTTAGTTTTTCTCCTTTATTAGGTACAGGTATGTAGGAAAATGATCGCTGTAGCCATACATGTAAGTATCCCCATCAAATGTTCGCAGTGGATAGCCCTCATACCGACCGCTAGTTTGGACCATCCACGGTTGCTTGTAAATTCCAGCTTGATAGAATTTCCATCCGGTAGCATTGCTATTGGCCAGACCGCATGACATGATGATCTGATCAAATAAACTCCATGCATCTTGGTAAGCCAGAGTCCCGTTTCCGTCCTTGTAGAATTTCATAAATGGATTGTAGAAGCCATTTCCAAGGCAGGTTGCTCTGTCGCCATTTGCCCGCAAATACTTCAGCATGCTGTCATTGATGGGATCATCATTGAGATCACCCATTACGATTACCTTGGCCGATGGATCTTGAGTTCTAATCGAATCAGATATTTGCTTGCAAATTCCAGCTGCTGTATTTCTAAATGGCGCAGTCGTTCGTTCGCCTCCACGACGTGAAGGCCAGTGATTGACCATTACATATATATGGTCCCCTTTGAATATACCGTGAACTACTAAGATGTCTCTAGTCTTGCGATTGTCCTCAGATGTATCTACTTTGACCATAGGTACAGGATGCGCGTCTAATAAGGTGAAATATTTAGCTTGGTATAGAAATGCAACATCAATACCTCTAGCGTCAGGTGAATCAAAATGTACGATCTGATAGTTCTGATTGAGCAGTTTGGGCTGCTTGACCAAATCTTCGAGTACTCCGCGATTTTCGATTTCTGCTGCACCAAAAAATGCCAGTCCATCTGGTGTTTGACTCTTACCGACTCCACTTATGACATCCGCTAAGCGGCCAAGTTTGTCTTGGTATTTTGTGTAGTTCCACTTTTTTGTGCCGTTTGGCGTGAATTCTTCATCTATTACATCCACCTGATTGATTGTATCAAAGAGATTTTCGAGGTTGTAAAATCCCACACAGGCGATTTCAAACTGCTTCTTTTGAGCATAGGCCTGATGGAGAAATGATAAGAAAACGAAGATAAAAATGGGAAAAATCTTCCTTGCAGTGGTGCAAAAAGTCATTGTATTAAATTAAAATTAAATATACGTTTTTAATTGCTGCGACTAGGGCAATCTGGGTTGAAATCTCTAAAAGTTCAGTAACTTTGCCCTTCATTGAGTTAATTGCGTTCATTCACTGTATACAGCGGCAACAAATTTACATGCGAAATTTTCTACCCTACCTTGTTTCGACTGTTTTATT
>JBDSUZ010000245.1:0-2386 GCA_039927395.1 Saprospiraceae bacterium
AATGCACACCTGCAGGCTCGATATGCTCCATGATACCCATGATCATCACATCTTCGCCGTCGCAGATCGCGTCGATTTCGGCTTCTTTGGCCCTCTCCAAAAATTGATCAATCAATACCTTATTGTCTGGCATATGTTTAAATATGCTCAACACTTGGCGCTCTAATTCATCATCGTTGATGACGATTTTCATACGCTGACCACCCAATACATAGGACGGACGAACTAGCACAGGATAAGTGATCAAGTTAGCAGTGCGAATTGCCTCATCTGCATCTCTTGCAACTCCATAATTTGGATATGGAATATTCAGCTCTTTCAGCAAATCTGAAAATGCTCCTCTATCTTCAGCTAGGTCCATGTGGGGATAGTCTGTGCCTATGATCGGAATGCCATGTTCGTGCAGCTTTTGCGCTATTTTCAGTGCGGTCTGGCCGCCCAATTGGACGATCACTCCTTCTGGTTTTTCCAGTTCGATGATTTCTTCCAAATGTTCCCAAAATATTGGCTCGAAATACAACTTATCTGCAATGTCAAAGTCTGTCGACACAGTCTCCGGATTGCAATTGATCATAATCGCTTCGTAACCGGCCTCTTTGATCGCCAATATACCATGCACACAGCAGTAGTCAAATTCAATGCCTTGACCGATCCTGTTTGGACCTGAGCCTAGAACGATGATTTTCTTTTTGTCGGATGGGAAACTCTCGTTCTCTTCGTCGAATGTGCTGTAGAAATATGGAGTCTTAGCTTCAAATTCAGCAGCACAAGTGTCCACCATTTTGAAGGTCCTCTTGATACCCAATTTCCTGCGATGCTGTCTTACCTCTTTCTCATTTATCCTCAGAAGCCAGGCGATCTGAGCATCAGAATATCCGACTGTTTTTAGTTCGCGCATGAATGGCTCGCTGAGATCCTCAGCTACATTGAATCGCATTACCTGCTGCTCTAATTTGACCAATTGTTTGATCTGCTTTAGAAACCAGGGGTCGATCTGTGTTAGTTTATGCACTGATTTTTCTGGTAATCCCAAGCGCAAGGCGTCTTTGACACGATATATTCTGTCGTCACTGGCTTTTTCCAATCTCGACAATATGTCTTCCGTTCGGATCCATTCTTTCTTATCGGCGCCGAGGCCCATGCGGTCATTTTCCTGGCTTTGACAGGCTTTTTGCAAAGCTTCTAGGAAATTTCTGCCGATGGCCATTACTTCACCGACTGATTTCATTTGCAATCCCAGGATTGGATCGGCATTGTGGAATTTCTCAAAATTCCAACGAGGCATTTTTACGATTACATAGTCAAGCGTGGGCTCAAAAAATGCGGAAGTAGTCTTAGTTATTTGATTTTTGAGCTCATCAAGATTGTATCCAATCGCCAATTTTGCAGCAATCTTGGCTATCGGATAGCCAGTCGCTTTGGAGGCCAATGCCGACGATCTTGACACCCTCGGATTTATTTCGACTGCAATGAGCTTCTCTGTTTCCGGATTTTGGGCAAACTGAACATTGCAGCCACCCGCAAAATTTCCTAATGAACGCATCATTTTGATGGCGTCATTTCGCATTTGCTGGTAACCAGTATCAGATAAAGTCATCGCCGGGGCAACGGTTATCGAATCTCCAGTATGAATCCCCATCGGGTCCAGATTTTCCACAGTACAGATGATGACAACGTTGTCGTTTTTATCGCGAAGCAATTCTAATTCAAATTCCTTCCAACCGAGTACAGCCTTCTCGACTAATACTTCATGAGTTGGAGAAGCATTGAGGCCGCGACGCAGCGCTTCATCGAATTCTTCTTCGCGCATTACAATACCACCACCTGTACCACCAAGCGTATATGAGGGCCGAATCACCAATGGATAGCCAATTTTCTGTCCCGCTTCTTTTCCTTCCAAGAATGAATTTGCAATGAATGAAGGAGCCACATCCATTCCGATTTTTACCATCAATTGGCGAAACGCCTCACGATTCTCGGCGAGTTCGATGGCTTCTATATCGACGCCTATCATTCGCACATTGTATTTTTCCCAGATACCTTGTTTGTCAGCTTCGATAGCCAGATTCAATGCAGTCTGACCACCCATAGTAGGTAGAACTGCATCAATTTGGCGCTCTTTGAGTATCTCTTCGATACTTTCGACCGTGAGTGGTTTGAGATAGATATTGTCGGCAGTGACCGGATCGGTCATGATGGTAGCGGGGTTGGAATTGATCAGTGTGACTTCAATTCCCTCTTCACGCAAGGATCTAGAGGCCTGAGTTCCTGAGTAATCAAACTCACAGGCTTGTCCAATCACAATGGGGCCGGAGCCTATGATGAGGACCGAACGAATACTGAGATCTCTAGGCATGGGTTGAAGTCTGGTTCCAAAAATTGTGCA
>JBDSUZ010000246.1:0-12734 GCA_039927395.1 Saprospiraceae bacterium
TTCTCGAGGCACATCGCCTGTTGCTAGATCCTTGGTCATGTTGAATTCCTGCAATGCAGCCAAATCCCAACGATCTTTCTTTGGGATTTTCTTAGACTTTGTTTCAAATGAGTGAAAAAAGTAGAAAAAGGTGCAGGCGATCAAAATCGCGGTAACTACTGCCAGTGCAATGTTCTTCATTCCAAAAATTGTAAATGCACAGGCAAATTACCCGTCATGAGGAGGATTGCAAAATTAAATAAAAAGTGGCAGAAGGGAAAGCATTTACAATCAAAGTGCCAAATTTAGCCAAAATGCAGAATTTAATGTGGAAATGTGCCAATTTGTCAAGCAAATATTCTAGTCAAACACTGCTACGGCGTCCTTCGTCAAATATTCTAGCACAAAGCTCTTTGTGGGGTCAAATATTTCTCTTGCTATTTGACTGATTTCTGCGGCACTTACCTGGAGATATTGGTCCACCTCTGTATTGATCAATTCGGGATCTCCGATACTTTCAAAGAAGCAGAGATTGACTGCTTTATTCATTGGATTACTTTCAGAAAACAGTAGTCCATGCTCAGTCTTATTTTGAAGCTTCTGCAGCTCATCATCCGACAGAAGTGTTGCCTTTATTTCCTCAAGTATTGTCCAGATGGCACTCTCGATTTCCGCTAAAGTCTTGCCCTCACTGGGTTTTGCCTCAACGATAAATAGACCCTCGTCCAATGTACCGGTGATATAGGCATCAATATTGCTGCAGATTGGATCTTGTTTGACCAGACTTTGGTATAAGCGCGACGAACGACCGTCTGCCAATAGATCAGATAATAGATCGGCAGCATAATACGATTTGTCCATTCTGCTTCCCATCGGAAATGCGATATACAATGCAGGAACGGGCACATCTGCATGAACGACTTTGCGCGCGGCTTTTTGGAATATTTCCTTTCCTTCAAAATGAAATACAGGAGGATTTACACTAGCGATATCATCAAACCAATAGCGGATCTTCTCTAGCACTTCCTCCGGTTCGATATTTCCTGCGACAGCCAATACAGCATTTGCCGGTTGGTAGTATTGATGGTAAAACTGCTTTGCATCTTCCATTTCCACAGCCTCCACATGCTCGGGAATTTCTCCAATTACCGGCCAGCGATAAGGGTGATCCTTATAAGCCAGCGCTGCTAGATGGTGCCATACATCACCATACGGTTGATTGAGACATGTTTCTTTAAATTCTTCAATGACGACCTTCTTCTGATTGTCAAGTTTGCGTTTATTTAGCCTCAGGTCGGCCATCCGATCTGCTTCGAGCCATAGCAATGTATCGAGATTTTGAGCAGGTACCACTGCGTGGAAATTTGTGAGATCAGAATTAGTATAAGCGTTATTATCGCCACCAGCAAGCTGAATCGGAGTATCGAAATCCGGCACATTTTTGGAGCCGCTAAACATTAGGTGTTCAAATAGATGCGCTAAACCTGTGAGCTCTGGCTTTTCGTTGCGAGCACCGACGTTGTACTGTACACTCAAAGCTGCCATGGGAGTGCTCTTGTCCTGATGTATCAGGATGCGCAGGCCATTGGATAAGGTATGTCTAGTGTATTGGATCAATGGGAAGATTTGTACTTGCGATTTGTGATACTATTTCCTGGATTCGATGAGCATTTCCAGCAGTTCTATGGCAGCTAAAGAGATTTTTGTTCCTGGGCCAAATATTGCTGCTACTCCAAGATCGAATAGATATTCATAGTCTTGTGTTGGTATGACTCCTCCCACAACAACCATTATGTCCTTACGGTTCAGGTCTTCGAGTGCTTTTATGGTTTCTGGAACAAGTGTTCGGTGGCCGGCCGCTAGAGATGAGATGCCTAATATGTGAACATCATTTTCGACGGCTTGCATTGCAGCCTCTGCAGGGGTTTGAAATAGTGGGCCGATGTCGACATCAAATCCTATATCGGCAAAACTAGTTGCGATGATTTTGGCGCCCCGATCGTGGCCGTCTTGGCCCAATTTTGCCACCATGATGCGCGGTCGTCTGCCTTCAAGCAAAGCAAATTGATTGCTAAGTTCCTTAGCCGCTTGGAATGATTGATCCATGGCAATTTCTTTTGCATATACTCCTGATATCGAATGGATATTGGCTTTGTATCTGCCATAAGCCAGTTCCAAAGCATCCGATATTTCACCTAAGGTAGCGCGCGCTCTGGCCGCATTTACCGCTATTTCCAATAGATTTCCTTCTCCTGATTTAGCTGCTTCCGTCAATTGTTGCAAAATGGCATCGACCGAGGTCTGATCTCTGCTACTTTTAATATTATTGAGCCTCTGGATTTGAGAGAGGCGCACGGCGGTATTATCTATCTGCAGAATGTCCATTTCTTCCTCAGATTCCAATCTGAAGCGATTGACGCCAACAATTACTTCTTTCCCTGAATCAATTCTTGCCTGTTTCCTAGCGGCAGCTTCCTCGATCCTTCGTTTTGGCAAACCTTGTTCGATTGCTTTAGCCATTCCTCCTTTGGCTTCAATTTCTTCAATATGAGCCCATGCTTTTTCTGCTAATTCTGCTGTCAAATGCTCGACATAATATGATCCTCCAAAAGGGTCGATTTGAGAGGTGATCCCTGAGTCATTGGCCAAGTAAATTTGAGTATCTCTTGCAATTTTGGCTGTAGCCTCAGAGGGCAAAGCGATTGCCTCGTCCAGGGAATTTGTATGTAAGCTTTGCGTTCCACCCATTACCGCGGCTGAAGCTTCGATGCAGGTTCTGGCAATATTGTTGTAAGGGTCTTGCTCTGTAAGGCTCCATCCCGAGGTCTGACAGTGTGCACGCAGAGCAAGTGATTTGGCGTCGTTTGCGCCTTCGGCTTTGACGATTTTTGCCCAAAGCAGCCTTCCTGCTCGCAGTTTTGCGATTTCCATGAAATAATTCATGCCGATACCCCAGAAAAAAGAGAGGCGAGGTGCGAAATGATCAATTGACAGGCCGGCGCGGACTCCAGTACGCAAGTATTCCAAGCCATTGGCGATGGTATATCCCAATTCAAGATCAGCGGGGGCACCAGCTTCATGCATATGATAGCCGCTGATGGAAATAGAGTTGAATTTTGGCATTTTCGCAGCCGTATAGGCAAAAATATCGCCGATGATGCGCATGCTTGGCCCCGGAGGATATATGTAGGTATTGCGAACCATGAATTCCTTGAGGATATCATTTTGGATGGTCCCATTCAATTGCTCGGGACTGACTCCTTGCTCCTCTGCAGCAATGACGAAAAATGCCATGATTGGAAGTACTGCGCCATTCATGGTCATGGAGACCGACATTTCACCTAAAGGGATCTGGTCAAAAAGGATTTTCATGTCCTCAACAGAATCGATAGCAACTCCTGCTTTTCCTACATCACCAACTACTCTCGGATGGTCGGAATCGTAGCCACGGTGAGTGGCTAAATCAAATGCGACAGAGAGTCCTTTTTGGCCTGCAGCCAGATTTTTTCGATAGAAATTATTGCTGTCTTCAGCAGTTGAAAATCCTGCATATTGACGTATAGTCCAAGGTCTGATGGCATACATCGAACTGTAAGGACCGCGTAGAAAAGGTGCTTTTCCGGCAATAAAACCTGCAAATTGCTCTGTTGCAGGATCATCTGCTCCATACTGTTGTTGTACGTTGATTCCTTCATTGGTATCCCAGGTGTTGGAATTTACCGATGATCTTTTTTTGAAAGGTGAGGGATTCAACATGCGCTAAAGGTAAGCAAAAGCGATAAACTCATTGGATGTTGGAACCGCTGGGATTTACTGGATCGCACATGATTATCTTGTTGTCAGAATCTTTGAACTGGTAGGCTTTCATCGGAAGCACATCAAATTCATTCTTGTCTTCTGTAATATGCAGGTATTGATCGGCTTTCACATTCTTAAAGACCTGCCTTTTGCCCGTCACTGGCCATTCGATAACTAATTCATCGATGACAGTGGCCGTTCCTATCCCAATTTCCCGACGATACGGGGAGCAACCAAAACTTCCGCCTGTGTTTACTTCTCGGAAGACTTCGCGGGTTTTGCCATTTTCTTTGAATTTCAGCTTGATCTTTGCTCCAATGCCTAGCCTGTTGCTTTGCACACCTTCGATCTGCAGCTTGATCCAATGGTTGTTGTTCTGTCCGGGATTAAGGTAGAAGGAAGGGAAAAAGGAGTCGCCAACATAAGCTCCACCAATATTCGCAATTATATCCTGATGTCCATCCTGATTGACATCAGCAAATGCAATGGCGTGACCTTTTTGGAGTTGACCAACACGGGCTGACACAGTGACTTCTTCAAAATTGGTTCCGTTCATATTTTTGTATAATCGATTTGGCAGCAAGGATTGGAAGTATGGGTTACCTGTTCCAAGATACATATCCAAAAATCCGTCGTTGTCGAAGTCGCCAAAATTAGCACCCATTGAGAAGGCAACTTGATTGATGTTCATGTCATGTGTCACATCCGTAAATGTTCCGTTCTTGTTGTTATGAAAAATAACTGGTTTCCCAGAGGGATCAGACGAAGGACTTAGGGCCTCTTTGCAAGCGTAATAGGACAAAGGTTTTTCGAATTCATAATTACAATAGAAAATATCCAACCAACCATCATTGTCATAATCGAAGAACCATGCGGGAAAGGTTTGGGTAGCAAGTTTGGGCATCCCTGCTTTGTCAGATGTCAATTCAAATTTGAGGCCTTTGCCCTGACCTGTAGTATTGCGGAGCAATACTTTCTGTGTTCCCATAGTCGATATGAAGAGGTCCGGCCAGCCATCATTGTCATAATCACCTGATGAGACAGCTTTGGCATAAATGTTGAAATTTACGCCTGCAGCTACAGCCACATTGGTGAAGGTGCCATCTTTGTTGCTCAAGTATAGTTCGCATGGTTTTGGCTTGGCTTTGGGCATCGATTCGTTGCCAATAAATACATCTATCCAACCGTCTTTGTTAAAGTCATTCCACGTGCATGTTTGAGTCGGCAATTCTGAGAATATTCCAGACATCTTGGTTACATCCGTATAGGTGCCATCCCCATTGTTGCGGATCAGCGAATTTGGTTGATAAATATCAAATTCAGCCCCTTGCCATGCTCCGCGCAGTATGAAGATATCCAACCACCCATCATTGTTGTAATCCATATGTGTCAGGTTAAGACCACCTTTGAATTTGTTGAGACGGGATTTCTCCGACATGTCACTGAACGTACCATCTCCATTATTTTGGAAATATTGCAATGGATCCTCCAATCCCCAGTGCGAGAATATGATATCCAAAAATCCGTCATTGTTAAAGTCATCCACCAAGGTGCCGCCGGCCATACTTCTTTGATCAATTCCAAGTTGAGATGCAATATCTTTAAATGGTTTGACCACTACTGTGCCAGGATCGTCCATGCCTGGTATCAACCATTGTTTGGGCACCATCGTTGGATATGTCCCCACAGTCATAAATGCAATATTTAAGAGCCAACGAGAATTAAGATCATTTGGGTTGATGGTGAGGGCCTCCTCAAAAAATGCGATTGCCTTGAGGGCTGGTTCCTTCTGCCTATGAATTCCCATGCCTTGAATTGGAAACACACAGGATTCCGGCATATGCATATTGGCGCAGTTGGTTCGCTCCGCCAACCTCAGGTATGCGACTCCTAATTCAGGAATAACAAAGGATTTGGATTGTGGTACATCTTTGACAATTTCAGCTATCTGTTCCAGCAATTTGATCGCCTCAAATTCATTCCCTTTTTCGAGCAGGTAATTGGCCTTCTTAAAAGCCGCATTCAGTTTTGTTCCATTATCGGTGGAGAACTGCATTAGTGAATCTTGGAATCTGATCTTTTGGTCAGTGGCATAATTATTTGCCGGAATATCTATCTTGATACGTAATTGTTCGAGATAATCGATCATTTCCTGCTCTTGTTTTGCGTCGGTTTCTGCATCGAAACTGCCTTTTTTGCAGGAGCTAAATGACAATAAAAGTACGATCTGAATAGCAAGAATTGCTTTCATGTGAATTCTTGAAAGAATCATTGGAACAATGGCTAGATAAATAAATTCGTTGGCAAAGATAGTAAGGCCTGCTGTAACGGCAATGTTTTCAATTGTTAGCAGCCTGCGCTCTTTTGTGGTTGCAATCTTAGCTCAACTTATTGCGCTTATTTCAGCTGCTTGATTTCAATCTCCACCCTGCGATCGGCTTTTTCGCCATTTCCAGTTGGGAAATCCGATTTCATTCCCTTATAAGTGAGTCGCTTGGCTGGGATGCCATTTTGAACGAGGTAGTCGTATACTGCTTTAGCACGAACAACAGACAAATTCATCAATCCTGTAGCATGATCTTCACCGTCCTGCCCTTTTGGAGCGCAACATACGTGTCCCAATATGGCAATCTGCAAGTCTTTGTTCTTTTGCAAACTTTGCAATAATGACTCTAGCGCAGGACTTGCCTCGGGTAGGAAATTGGTCCTTCCCCCCTCGAATAATATATCGGCAAGTAAGATGCGATCACCGACCTCGAGTTTGTCTTCCATCGTTTTTTGTTTCGGCTTATCATAGCTAATGATGATATCCGCTCGTCTGTTGTTTTGACGCTGCATTTCCTCATCTTTATCGCTGCTTGCTTGCAGCGGCAGTTCTCCTTTTGCCACAGTCCTTATTGATATATTCTTGCCCGAACTAAGCGACTGAATACTCGTTTTTACGCTCATTGCCCTTCTCTGGGCAAGCGTACGATTGTAACCTGTGTCTCCTTTGTCGTCGCAAAAACCGACGATTTCGATTTTGACAACTTGTCCAGGATCAAGAGATTTAATAGCGGCATCTATCTTGGCTTGATACTCAGTGCTTATATCTGAACTGGCATTGGCAAAGTAAATGGTAAGCCTGGTAGCATCTTGCGCCTGCATTGATGCAAATGCAAAAAAAGTAAGAACTGCTGAAATTGATATTTTTCTGCTCATTGTGCAAGATTGACTAAGTGTTTATTGTTACTGATCGACATACAAATCTAAGTATTTTCTAGGCATCCATAAATAGGCCCATTGCAATTTGATCGGCATACAATTTGCCATTTCTCGTCAAAGTAAAATGTCCCCCCTTTTGTTCAATCTGCCCAGATTGGAGGAAACTTTCTATTTGTCTCATGAAATTTTCTTCATAAGCTGTTCCCATATCTTTAATTTCTTCGATGTCGATGCCCCAGCTAGTGCGAAGTCTTGTCATCACATATTCATGATAGATAGAGTCGGCACTTAGTATTTCCTTTTCTGACGGTATATTTCCATCTGAAATAGACTGAATATATTTTTGATTATTGGCTACATTCCACTGTCGTGAAATGGTGTCATAACTATGGGCTGAGGGGCCTACGCCCAAATAATGAACTCCTTTCCAATAGTTGGTATTATGTATTGCTAAATGGCCGGGCAAAGCGAAATTTGATATCTCATAATGAAGAAATCCGGCGCTTTCCAATTTGTCCATCAATATCTCGAAATGCTCTGCCGCTTCAAGTTCATTGACAGGCTTAGACAAACCTTTTTGAATTCGTTTTTCGAGCGGAGTTTTGGGCTCAACTGTCAGACAATAGGCAGAGATATGCGCAGGACCCAAGTCCAAGGCAATTCGAATATTTTCCTCCCAAGCCTTGTTATCTAGGCCAGGCACTCCGTATATTAAGTCCAAGCTGAGTTTTTCGAATCCTGCACTTCTTGCCCTTTCAAGCGATTTCCAAGCTTCCTGAGCATTGTGCGATCGGTTCATATATTCAAGATCGGCATTGCGGAATGATTGGATGCCAATACTTAGCCTATTGATCGGAGAATCTTGAAGAGCTTTTAGTTGATCAGACTTCAGATCATCCGGATTTGCTTCTAGTGTAATTTCAGCATTGGGAGCTACCTTAAAATTGGTATTAATAGCCTTAAAAATTGAATCTAATTCACTTGGACTTAATAGGGAAGGGGTGCCTCCGCCAAAGTATATTGTTTCTAATTTTTCACCATTCAGATAGTCCCTTTGGAGTTCAATTTCAAGGTTAATCGCTTCGACCAAATCCTTCTTGTAATGTAAGGAAGTTGAAAAATGGAAATTGCAATAATGGCAAGCTTGCTTGCAAAATGGGATATGTATATAGAGTCCTGCCATACTTTGGTCAAAGGTACAATCGGCAAAAGTTATCCAGTCAACTCTTTTATTTCTGATACGGAGCTCAAATCCGATGCTGAAAATTAGCAGTATCTTCAATCTGTATGACATCTGCTGCTAGCGCATTTCTCCGCATTTTCAATTTTTTGCTGCTTGTGCTAGCCTTTAATCCGCTTTTGGCGCAGCAGAAAAAGCAGCTTCAGATGTATTTTACGGAGGAAGATCAGGCCCAGATTAAGAAGGGATTCAATTTTGATCCAATTGCAATGGATTCCTTGCAAACGCTTGATACTCTACGTTCATTGAAAAATTATTTCAATGAGAGAGGTTTCCTTTTGGCGGGGGTAGATGCTGTTTCTTGTTCCGATAGCATTTGCATTGCCTACTGGTATATTGGCCCAAGGTTTGCAATCAATGAGATTCATCCCGGCGAAATTCCGGAGGGCGTCCTACGTAAATTGACACCTTTCCTGGCAAGTGATGAAGTCTATCACCCTGGCGATCTGGCGATTGCATCAGATCTGATTTCACAATACTATGCCGATAATGGGTATCCATTTGTCAAACTTGCCATCACGCCGCGCATCAACCAAGAACCTACGGTCAATTTGCATTTTGCTATTGAGGCGGGAACATATGTTGAGTTTGATTCGATCAAATTGAAAGGCTCTATAGGATTGAATTCCAATTATTTGCATCGGTATCTGGGAATCCGTCCGGGAGATCCATTTAGTCAAACATCGATCGGTAATATTCAATCCGCTTTGGCGCGCCTTCCGTTCATCAAATCTGCAGATAAACCTTTGCTCAATATTCGATCGGGCAAAGCCAAAGTCATCATTCCACTTAAGGAACAGAAAATCAGCCATTTTGACTTCATTCTTGGGATTTTGCCAGGTACCGGCGACAAGAAGTTGCAGATAAGTGGTCAAGCGGAAGCGCAATTATGGAATTTGTTTGGCCAAGGTGAGCAAATTCAGGCCTCATTTTATCGCACAAAACCACTTACTCAAGAAATCAAATTTCGGAGTGCATTTCCCTATATATGGAAGACCGCAATAGGTATTGATGCTTCTTTGCAATTGTTCAAGCGCGATAGTAGTTCCTTGGAAATTCAGACTGAACTCGGTATTCAATATGCATTTACTGGAGGCAATTATATCAAGGGATTTTGGCAGAAGCAATCTGCAAATTTGGTTTCTATCGCCAGTAACTCCATATTATCATCGGGCAAATTGCCCTCTCTTCTCGATTTCAGACAGTACTTGTTTGGATTTGAAGGAAAATGGCAGAATCTCGACCGACCTTTCAATTCACGGAGCGGTTCTTTCTTTTGGGCCAAAATAGGATCTGGAGTCAAAACAATCCGCAAGAATCAGCAAATAATCGATTTGAGCAATGATCTGATAGACTTTGAGTCTCAATACGATTTGCTTGCGCTCAAGAGTACAAGCGTGAGGCTGGAAGGAAATATATATCATTTCTGGCCTTTGGGTTTGAGGTCCACATTTATGGGCCAATTACAAGCTGCTTGGATCCATAATCCATCGATCTTATTGGAGAATGAATTGTTCAGGATTGGAGGCTATAATCTATTGAGAGGCTTCAATGAACAGTCGATATTGGCTTCATCATATATTGTCAATACAATTGAATATAGGCTGTCAGTGCAGGGAAACACTTATTTCAATGTATTCTTTGACCAGGGGCTGGTTCAGAATCGTATAAGAGGCTCTGAAAGAAATTATTTATTTGGGATTGGTGCTGGAATCCACTTGGAGACAAAAGCTGGGATGCTCCATTTGCTTTTCGCGGTCGGAAAATCTACAGGCAATGCAATTTCTTTGGGTGATGCCAAAATACATGTGGCGTATTCTTCTCTTTTTTGAGGAAGATTTTTGCAAGTTCATATGATAAAAAGTTATATAAAAACTTAAGTTAGAAATTTGTGCAGAATAACAGTAAAATTACTACTCTAAGTGCTGGTTATGAAAGATTTGTAGTATTAAGGTTATCCTTTACTTATGGCGGATTCCTTTAAATTTATGGGTAATTGATCACCTTGAAAGACTTTCCCCAAGGCCATTCAATTTTAACCATAACCCATGAAAGATGTCAAAACCCAATTAAGATTGGCAATATTGATCTGTATCAGTATGAGCTGCAATCGCGAAAAATCAATCGGAGATTTATTACAAAATAAGACTTGGTATTGGCAGAGTTTTTCCATCGACGGCGAAGAACAAATGTCAGGATTTGCAGATTGTCAAAAGGACAATTTATTGACCTTTAGCGATGATAATCTGGTGATTACAAATGAGGGAAATCTTAAATGTGAGCCCAATAGCAGACAGATTGATGAACATATGTATTCACTAAGCGACAATGGGTCGCAGCTCAATATTGAAGGATTAGCCAACTATGAAATCGTTAATCTGACGGATAAGAATCTAGTGACGCGGCGCGAATACAATTTCAAAGGTGAACAAGTAACTGAGATCATCACTTACGCTCACTAAGCTCTCAATACATTAATTGCATTTGGAATAGCCACAACTCTTGCATGAGAGACAACCTTCCTGATATACGAGTGCTTCTTCAGCGCATGAAGGACAAGCTTTGTTTGACGGAATGACTCCATCAGGGATAAGCTTTCTCAGTACTCTCGCAACACCGTTTTTCCAGGTATTTAGATTTTCATCGCTCATGTTGAGATTTTCAACGGTGTCGACTACATCTTCGAGAGGCATTCCGTGTCGCAGTATTCCTGATATCAATTTGGCATAGTTCCAGTATTCTGGATTGAAACTGCGGGAAAGCCCTTCAATACTTACTTTGAAACCGGCTTTGTCCTGATATTGGAAATCATAGCGGTTGCGTCCATCATCACCTTTTCTCTTGATGACTTTGCCTTCGGATACCTGTGTTAGGATAGAAAATGAATCATCAGCTTTACCCGTAAATATCTCATACGGTTGCCCTTGAAATATTCCCACTACGGCGACCCATTTTTCCTTTTCGTTCATGAAGCTCAGGACCTTCGCATCTAGTGATTCAGGGCGTTTTGGCGAATGGTGATTCTTGAATTCTACTTGTTCAGGCTTGGATTCCTCTTTCGAAATTAAAACGCCAGTCCTAGATCCATCACGATATACCGTGATTCCTTTGCAGCCACTTTGCCAGGCACGCATATATATGTTGCCGATCAGTTCTTCATTTGCATCATTTGGTACATTGACTGTTACTGAAATCGAATGATCGACCCATTTCTGCACAGCACCTTGCAATTCGACCTTGGCCAACCAATCTACATCATTTGCTGTCGCTTTGTTGTAAGGCGACTTTACAATTATTTCCTGCAATTCTTTCTCGGCTAAATGCTTTGTCGTTTCGACATCATAGCCATTTACGTCGAGCCATTTCTCAAATGCGTGGTGAAATACGTGGTAATCTTCCCATGAATCGCCCACTTCATCTGTAAATGTGATATTGACATTGCGATCGTTGGGATTTACCTTCCTTCTTCGCTGGTATGAAACTCTGAATACTGGTTCAAGTCCTGAACTAGTTTGTGTCAGAATACTGGTGGAGCCTGTCGGTGCGATGGTAAGCAAGGCAATATTCCGGCGACCATAGCGTCGCATAGATTGATACAATTCCGGATCAGCTTCTGCCAATCTTTGGATGAATGGATTCTTTTCTTCCTTTTCGGGACGATAGAGCGGAAATGCGCCTCTTTCTTTTGCCATTTGCACCGAACCGCGGTAAGTAGCGATGGCAAGTTCTTTGTGGATATTGACGCTGAATTCATTTCCAGCTATAGATCCATATTGAAGACCTAAAGCTGCCAACATATCACCTTCACCAGTTATGCCAATTCCAGTTCTGCGGCCCTGAATGCATTTTTCTTTGATCTTTTCCCAAAGTTGAACTTCAGTCTGACGAGTGATTGTCGCTTCAGGATCATCTGCGAGTTTTATGAGTATCTGGTCGATTTTCTCCAATTCGAGATCGATAATATTGTCCATCATTCGCTGAGCCATCGATACATGCTCGCGGAATAAGTCCATATTGAAATAAGCGTTAGCGCTGAATTGATCTTCTACGTAGCTGTAGAGATTGATTGCTAGCAAACGGCAGGAATCATAGGGACAAAGTGGAATTTCACCGCAGGGATTAGTAGAGACAGTCTTGAAACCTTGATCGGAATAACAGTCAGGAACTGATTCGCGGATTACAGTGTCCCAAAATAGGATGCCCGGTTCAGCGCTGGCCCATGCGTTGTGCACAATTTTCTTCCACAATGAATTTGCGTCTATCGTTTTTTCAACCGCTGGATAAGCCGCATCAACTGGAAACTGCTGCTTGTATTCTTGGCCATCGACGACTGCTTGCATGAAATCGTCCAAGATCTTGATGGAGATATTTGCTCCAGTAACCTTAGTGAGGTCCTTTTTGGCGTCGATAAACAAGTGACTATCAGGGTGCTTGATTGACAAAGTCAACATCAAAGCACCTCTTCGTCCATCTTGGGCAACTTCTCTGGTTGAATTGGAATATCGCTCCATAA
>JBDSUZ010000247.1:0-7052 GCA_039927395.1 Saprospiraceae bacterium
TATGGACAAGACCGGAAGAAACGGTCTGCGTGTAGGTGACATCGAGTCCAAGGACTTCAAACAAAAATATCAAACGCTCAAAGACAAGCACCTTGGCTTGTTGGGGCAATATCCTTCCATCGAATTTGACCTGGAAGCCGAAGAAAACAAATGGTTCGAAAATATTCGACTATTTTCTCAATTCAAATTCATCGATGCTGAATACTTCCTCAATCAGGCATTAGATCAAGGCAAGAGAATTTTGGCCGAAGGCGCACAAGGTTCCATGTTGGACATTGACTTTGGCACCTATCCATTTGTTACGTCCTCCAATACACTCACCTCAGGTGTATGCAGTGGATTGGGCATAGCTCCACAAAAAATCTCTGAAGTAATCGGCATCACCAAAGCATATTGCACTCGTGTAGGCTCTGGACCATTTCCAACGGAGTTGGGCGACGCTACGGGTGAACAATTACGTCAATCAGGTTTTGAATTTGGCTCAACTACAGGCCGTCCCAGACGCTGTGGCTGGATCGATATACCTCAATTGGTCTATACTGTCATGCTCAACGGTGTCACACAATTGGTGATGACGAAGATCGATGTCCTCAATGATTTTGAATCTATTGGGATTGGCTCACTATATGAAATCAACGGCAAGGAAACCGCTCAATTGCCTTATGATCTTTGCGATCAGACCATCAATCCTGTTTGGACTATGATGCAAGGCTGGAAGCAATCGCTAGATGGAATTACAAATTTTGATCAATTGCCTACAGAGGCTATACATTACATCCATACATTGTCTAAGCTCATCGGAGTTCCTTTTAGCATGATTTCAACGGGACCTGAGAGAGAAAAGCTGATCAAAGTTTATTGATCGCCTCGAGGATTTCCTCCACATTGCGGGTAGTTTGACTCCCTTTGGCCGTAAAGTCGTTTAGTAAAATGCTATAGGACAGCCATTTACCTTTGTCTGTATGGACAAATCCGGCATAATTGCGGACACGGTCCATGGATCCACTTTTGACTTTGAAATGCGATTTATGAGGGCTTGCCTTGAGCAGATTTTTGACAGTTCCCTCTGATCCCGCTTGCGCGAAATAATCTTCAAATTTGCTGCCGTATTTCTTGGCAGAAACTGCAAGTACTTGAGCTAATTGATTTGCAGTAATCCCATTTCGCGGAGAAAGCCCACTGCCGTCTTGATAGAATAGACCGACAGTGTCGATCTTGTTTGCCGCCATCCATGAATACACATACTCAATGCCATCAAATCGGCTGATGCCGTTTTCAGGTGATCTGTCCATTGCCAATAGCATCGCTTCGCAAAATAGGTTGACACTCTCTACATTTGCAATTCGGATAATATCTGACAATGCAGGTGACTGAAGGGTGTCGAATACGCTGAGGTTTTTCATCTTGGTTTCCTGAGGCGAACTACCGTAAACCATTGCATTTCCGCCGATCTCAATTCCCTTGAGTTGGCAATACTTTAGCAGGGAATCTGCAAACCATTGTGGAGGGTTAGGGATGGCGCCTTTGATAGTAAAATTGCCTGCACCTGGAGGAATTGTGCCTCTGATGAATACCTGATTGGTCCACGCAGATCCAAATACATAGGCTTGATCACCCGAACTGGCTGGGCCTGTCAATACTTCATTTTGAATTTGCAGATGTCGGAGCCATGGGGTTATTTGCAATAGCTTGACGGGGCTTCCCGGCTCCTGATTTTGTGCAAACTGAATATTGAATAAATTATCAATAACATTTAGGCCAAAAATTCCTGCGCCGTAATAATTGCCCAAATCATTTTGGGCCCAAGCATGGCCTTGCACATCTGCTCCGTAGGAACTGATATCTATAAGCAGATTGCCAGTGATCTTTGTGATGCCCTTCTTGCCTAGCTTTTGCACTATGCGCTCAAATACATTCAACAAATTGCGCTCTCCTCCAAAATACTTAGATCCCATCGTAGGATCGCCCCCTCCCACAATTATGAAGTCGCCAAGCAAAGTACCATCGGTCCTGATTGTCCCCTCGTAACCACATTGGGTGACGAATTTATAATTAGGTCCCAATTGTTCCAATGCAGCAGAAATAGTAAGTATTTTGAGGACACTTGCGGGGATCATAGTCTTCTGATCCTGATAACTATACAGCAGTTGATTGCTCTCTACATCTCTTACCGATATCCCTATGCTACCGTTGCGATAGCCTGGATCCTTGGCGATTTGCTGGACTACAGATTGAAGGCTTTGGGCTTGCAAATTTGGCATAGCAATGCCGAGAAAGATCATTGCAAGCAAAGATTGACAACTTAGAGAAAGGGAAATCTTAGGAAAAAGTCGCATTCATCTTAATTTACGCTTACAATACTGATGGCCACAGGTAAAGACTATTCATTTACATCAATAGTTTGCTATCAGATGCAAGCAGGAAATCTAACTAATCACCTGCAATTTAGCCAATCACTTGCTAATCAGGAAGCATAGGCCTTGACATTACCAATTTAAATCACTATATTTGAATATAGCGTTCGATAATTTAAAGATTATTATACATCATAAGTACGACTTGATTACGATTAGAGCTATGAAATAAAAGGTCCAAGTCCGACCAATAGTTTGACAATTTTTCACCCATAGATTTATGGCACATGAGAATACAATATAGAGACCTCATCCTCGCTGGAAATGCATTTCTGGGCACGATGAATGATCGCTGGCTGAGCATTATTGGAGCACGTGTGATCGAATATTCTGAGGTAACTGCTGTTAAATGTGTATGTACCAAATCGTCAGGTGGCATCGTAGAAAAAGTCTATTTCCCAGTTGACGAGGATATAGACTGCGATGACCGCTTACCTTCACCATGGAACTGTAACGAAATTACAACTAAACAGCAAGTTGTAACAAATAAATACAAACCCAGTGACGGTGTAGTCACCAATGAAAGTAGTTTCAACTTCCCAGGGGTTAATGCAACCGTGAAAATGGATAAGTCCAACCACATGCAGATGCGGAATGATGGGAATACAAAGAGAGTCTTATTGAATTTGTACGACGGCAAAATAGTTCCTTACTTTATGACTATTGAAAGATAATTAAATCTATGGAAGCAGGTTTTGCCTGCTTCTATTTTTAACTCAATTAATATGAAGACAATGTATTTCTTAATATGCCTTATTCTACTCCTTGGGTGTTCAGATCCAGATAATCTTCCCGATCTACCTGTATCACCAAAAGATAGTTTGAATATTCTATGGAATCATAAGATTTATCCCGACCAATCAACAGGATTCATATCAGAACCTCTATTATGGGGTAGCAATATAATTTTTTCAACTGCTTATTTTAAACCAGGAAACACAATACAAAGTAGAAATAAAATCACCGGCCAAATTGGATGGGATCTTCAAGATCCTCTACTAGGCCCAGATAATAGTGGTGAAACAAATTGCCAACTATTTCAAAATGAAATGATTTGGCAGAATAGCAGAACCTTCCTAAATATTGATTTGAATAATGGTTCTATACTACAAGTAGATAAGATTGAGGACGCCTGGATGGGCGAACGGCTGTCGGTATTAGGAAATTACTTGTACGCAGAGATCGCAGACAAACCGATTCAACAAATCGACAATTTTTTCATTCGCAGAGCAATACATGGAGAATCATGGGACACCTTGCTAATTATTAGTAAAGAAGATGGATTTACTAAATTTATCAATACGGCAAATATGCATATAGATAATTCAGGAGACTCCTTGCTATTATTTACTGTCGGCAAATGGAATTTCACCGAATCAAGAGGACAATCCGACTTTTACTGCTATTCATTAAAGGATAAATCCATTAAATGGAGATTGAAAGACTGGGACAAAGATGGTTGTAGTGTACTTCAACCTATCATCTACCAGAGTAAAGTTTATTTCCAGGGTCACCATACTTTATACTGCATTGATATTGAATCCGGCGAACAATTGTGGAAATACGTGATGCCTGAATATCTATCTACTTTGGATATTAATCAGGCATTAATTGCTGAAAATAAATTGATTTTAAAGCCTAACAGTCATAGTATTTATGCACTCAACCCTCACACTGGGATTCTGGTTTGGAAGAACGATGAAAGTGGTGGCAATGTCAATAAGATCAATTATGCTAATGGTATGATCATTTATACTGCCAATTTCTACTTATTTGTGGTAGATATCAGAAACGGCAAAACAATCTGGAAGAAAAAATCACCAAATGATAAAGGTGGTGAAATTGGCTTTAATGGCTTTATTCCTTGTGGAGTCAATGCCCAGGATAGTGTGATCTATGCCGCAGATGAACAAAACATCATGGCGATCAAGATGCCGGAGTTGAAGTGATCGACCCTCAAATAGACTGCGATGACCGTTTACCTTCGCCATGGAATTGTAACGAAATTACTACAAAACAGCAAGTACTAACAAATAAATACAAACCCAATGACGGCGTAGTCACAAATGAAAGTAGTTTCAACTTCCCAGGGGTAAATGCAACCGTGAAAATGGATAAGTCCAATCACATGCAAATGAGGAACGATGGGAATACTAAAACGGTTTTACTTCAGTTATATGATGGTGATTTAGTTCCGTATTTTGAAACTGAAACACGTTAATCATCGCATTTTAAGGTAGAGAGATATTTCATTATTCTCTCTACCTTATATTTGTACTTCTAAATAAATTAATTATGAACTATTTAATACTGATTCTCCTATTACTGACAGGATGTGAGAACCAAGCGGATCCAATGCCAGATCCAAAAGAAGACCCATCCGCATTAAAAGTCTTATGGTCAGAAAAATTAAACCCAGACTCTACTACATCATTCACTGGACCTATTCATATAAATGGAGATCAATTAATCTTCTTGAATTCATATTTTAAGCCGCATTCCTTAGTTCAAAGCAGAAATATAAAAACAGGAAAGCTGAATTGGACTTATGATAATCCAGATTTAGGAGAATTATTAGGAAGCAAAGAAACTGTATTTAGTGGAAATGAGGTAGTTATAAATGCGCATGGCCATTTCTACAATATAAATACAATAAGCGGTGCTTCATCCTTAATAGACAAACAAAGCGGCCAAGGTTTGGGTTGGCCTGCAGAATTAATGTTATTTGATAATTATTTGTATTGCAGTAATGACGAATCTGGAGTAGATGATAACTTTTCCAATTTAGTCCGCCGGAAAATTAATGGTGGAGAATGGGAAAATATATTTACAGAAGAAAAAGGTAGTGATGGATATAGCGATGGTTTGAACATTCCAATTATTACTGTTCAAGGGCTCGACACGATTTTACTTTTCGCAAATCGGATGTGGCATTTCGCTAATTCAAAAGGGAGATTTGATGTTATGGCGTATTCACTAGCCGGAAAAAAAATAAAATGGAAGGTTGATTCGATTGACCCGACAGGATTAGGCAGTTCATACCCTCCTATTATTTACCAGGGAAAAGTTTACTTTCAGGGTCACCATACTTTATACTGCATTGATATCGAATCTGGCGAACAATTGTGGAAATTTGCAATGCCGGAATATCTCCATACCATGCTACAATGTCAACCATTAATTGCAGATAATAAACTCTTTCTCAAATCAAACGATGTTACACTGTATGCATTGAATCCACAAACTGGGATTTTAGATTGGAAAAATGAAGACACGGAATATGAGACTCAAAAGCTTCAATATGCTAACGGGATGGTCATGTTTACTTCGCATCACTACCTGTTGGTAATTAATGCCAGAACAGGCCAGACGATCTGGAAAAAGAAATCTCCCTTTGAAGATGCCGAAGCAAATTTTAATGGTTGGATCCCAATAGGGGTCAATGAAAAAGACAGTATAATCTATGCTTGTGATAAAAAGAACATTATGGCGATCAAGATGCCGGAATTAAAGTGATCGACCCACTCATCGATTGTGAAGATCGCCTCCCATCATCACAAGGATGGACATGTGAAGAAACCGAAATCAAAAAATTGATCATGGTCAATCAATACAAACCCAATGATGGCGTGGTCACAAATGAAAGTAGTTTCCAATTTCCTGGCGTGAATGCAACTGTCAAAATGGATAAGTCAAATCACATGCAGATGAGGAATGATGGAAATACTAAAACGGTATTACTCACTTTATATGAAGGAGGATTAGTTGACTATTTCAAAACAAAAACTAGAAATTAAAGCAAAACCAAGGCGACAAGTGGGTATGACTTGTCGCCTTCAAATTATAAAAAATGAAAATGTTACCACTATATATACTACTATTCCTGTCGGCAATCTCTTGCGATCCAGAGACTCCACAACCTGATCCAGACCCAAAGGTCGTGGATACATCAATGCAGGTAATTTGGAATGAACCCATTGCACCCGGATTAAATGGATTTACCTCAATTCCAAGATTGTGGAATAATAATTTGATTATTTCCACCCTGTTTTTTTACCAAGGCAATACAATTCAAAGTCGCAATCTCCTCACCGGCAAATTAAATTGGGAACAAAATAATTTTGCATTGGGAAACGAAAATGACGGCAATTACAATTGCGGAATCTATGAAGACCAAATGATTTGGGAGAACAGCAATATTTTCCTAAATATCAATCTGGCAAATGGCGAAATAATCCAAAATGATAAAATCAAAGACGCCTGGATGGGACCCAGGTGCTCGGTTCTTAATGATCATATTTATTCAAATATCTCTGATAAACCTATTCAGCAAGTAGATAATTATCTTGTCAGAAGGCAAATCAACAGCTCATTATGGGATACATTATTAACAATAAGTAAAGAAGATGGATTTACAAAATTTGTCGAAGTGCCAGCTTTATATAATAATCTTAATGATTCTCTATTATTGTTTTCTGTTGGCAAATGGCATTTCCCCGAATCCAGAGGACAAACAGATTTCTATTGCTTTTCTCTTAAAGATCGAACCATCAAATGGAGATTAAAAGACTGGGACAAAGATGGTGGTAGTGTACTTCAACCAATCATCTACCAGGGTAAAGTTTATTTCCAGGGTCA
>JBDSUZ010000248.1:0-3471 GCA_039927395.1 Saprospiraceae bacterium
TCTCCTACTCTTCCATTCATTTTGAATGCCAAGCCACTAGTGGTGCAGGTTCCGCACAGTCGCCCCTCCTGATCCAGTGCCAATATTCCGATGGTATCGTGATTTTCAATGTTAATGATCGGCTCATATTGAGCCTTAATTTTCCAAGCTTCCCAAGCTGCTCTCGATTCATCAGTCAACAAGTTTTGTTTTTCGAATCCTTGCTGTAGAGCAAAATTTAGCGCTCCCTTGCCGCTAAGCATGACATGAGGCGTCAGTTCCATCACTTTGCGAGCGACGGAAGCAGGATGCATGATATTTTCGAGGTAGGTAACCGAACCAGCATTCCCATTTTCATCCATTATGCAAGCATCGAGCGTCACATGTCCATCGCGATCAGGAAACCCTCCATAGCCAACTGATTGATTGCTAGGATCTGCCTCAACGACTCTAGCAGCAGCTTCCACAGCATCAAGGGCATATCCACGCTTTCCTAAAATTTCCCATGCTGCAACATTTGCCTGCACCCCAAAGCTCCAGGTGGAAATCACGACTGGTCTATTGGCCTTGCTTGGAATTGCAATCTGCTGATCTGAGGCTGATTTGTCTTTAAATGGCCACAAACGCGTCAAAGCTGGAATTCCCAGCCCCAACATTCCGGCATTTGCCAAAAATTTCCTTCTTGAATTCATAGCTGTGAAATTTTATTCAATTATACATTCATCGACAAAAATCCATGACTTTCCCCCTGCCCCTAGGTGCCAATCCGGCATTAAACCTCCATTTGTTGCAACTACCTTGATAAATCTTGCTTTAGTGGAGGCTATGAGGGTAAATGGCTGAATCACAGATTGCTCTGTCCTTTGATCTATTGAATGACCTACAGTGCCAAGGTTCACCCATTCATTGCTATCGGAAGAAATAGAAAAACCAACTTGCTTAGGCAACAAAATCCAGGACTTTTGATCCTGTAAACAGCTTAATGTCAGTTGATTAATAGCGATTTCCCTGCCTAGGTCAATTACAAACTCCAAGTCCTTTCCCTCAAACCCTTGCCAATTGCCAGTCTTATAATCCAATTCACCTCTAATTCTGTCAATCAAAGCCTGATCTCCTCCAGCCGAATACATTGGCCCATAAGCAGTATGCAACTCTACCTTGCGACCAGCAGGCAAAGAATAGACTTGAGCTTCCTGCACATTGGACCAAATATTGGATTTCTTTGCCGCAAATAGTATTCTGGTATCCTTACTCAATTCAAAAGGCTTCTCGTATAAGTTTCCTTGCAGTTTTGGATCTTTTCCATCGAGAGTGTAGTAAATCGCAACGGAAGGATCAATATGGCCTAGTGCGATGGTAGTCGATTTATCAAATATCCGCTTACCTGATGCAATAAAGGGTACAGCAAATGCTCTTTTAGTCGCAGGTATTGACGTACTGGGCCAATCTGCCTTGGAACTACCCCAATTCTGTGGATGTTCTGACATTTCAAATTCCCATGAGCCGCCATTTACCAAATCCTGATGTTCAATAAATGTCTTCAAGTAGGTCTTTCCATCATGCTTTAGGCCTTTGATGTATTTCTTTCCATTTTCTGCACCAGCAGCTATAATTTCAATTGTTTTGCCATTTTCCAGATAAATATTGACCCGATCAAAGGCAGGCGATCCAATTATGTACTGGTTGGTTCCAGGAGTGACAGGATAGAAACCCAATGCGCTAAACACATACCAAGCAGACATTTGGCCACAATCTTCGTTACCGGGCAATCCATCCGGCATATTGAAAAAGAAACTGTTGCGGAGTTCTGAAACCAGAGCTTGGGTTTTGGCCGGTTTTCCACAGAAATTGTATAGATAAGCCATATGATGACTTGGTTCGTTGCCTTGAACATACTGACCCTTCAAGCCAGTAATATCGGCTTGCTCACGACCCTTAGTTTTAGTTTCGGCGGAAAAAAGATTATCAAGTTCCTTTTCAAATTTGTTGGGACCTCCGAGCAAATCCATCAAGCCATCGATATCTTGCGGTGCGTAAAATCTATACTGCCACGCATTTGCTTCGGTATAATAGTTATTGACCTCGTAGGGATCGAATGGTTCAGCCCAGAATTGGTTGAATCTTGCCCTAAAAAAGCCGCTTGATGGATCAAAAAGATTCTGATAATAGCTCGCTCGACGATAGAACGAGTCGGCTATGGGCTGTAGTCCTGATTCTTCAGCTACCCGAGCTATACACCAGTCATCGTATGCGTATTCCAATGTCTTGGACACGGATTCTCCTTCCTTTTCGGCAGGAATATATCCCATCGCTTGATATGCTTCCAATCCATAATGCTTTTGTTTGGCGCTCTTTTGCATTGCTTCCAAAGCTAAAGTAGAATTATAGTTCCGGATGCCCTTCAGCCAAGCATCTGCTATGACTGGCACGGCATGATAGCCAATCATGCAGTTTGTTTCATTTGCTGCCAGTTCCCACACAGGTAGTAGTCCCCCTTGTTGGTATTGATTGAGAAATGTCTGTATGAAATCGTTGCAGCGCTTAGGTTCCAACAAGGTATAGAGCGGATGAGCAGCGCGGTAAGTGTCCCAAAGCGAAAATACAGTATACTGAGTTCGGTCTGCCTGATTTTGATGAATCCCTGTATCCATCCCGCGATATCTGCCATCAACATCTTGATAGAGATTGGGAACAACTAAAGTATGGTAGAGTGCTGTGTAAAATTTGATCTTTTCGTCTTGTTTTGAGGCCGTGACTCTCACTTTTCCAAGCACTTTGTTCCACGCGGCCTCAGCCTTCATCACCTGATCGTCAAAATCGATGACTTTGGCTTCTGCCAGCAGGTTTTTCATAGCCCCGGCCGCGTCAACGGCGGATAAAGCTACTGCAACTTGAATCTGACGATTGGAAGGTATATCAAATTGAAATGCAGCGACAGGCGCATTGCCTGTGACAGTATCGATTTGAAGTATGAGCGCTACGGTCGATCGAAGAACGAAATATACAATTTGCTCTTTCGCCCAACTACTTGAAACACGTTGACCTTCAACGGTATATGGATCGATTTGTCTAAGAGAAGCTGTAATTACTTTATCCCTGTGATTCAGATCGAGTATCAAATTTGCTTTCTTTTCTGTCCCTTTGAAAGTATATCGATGAAATCCAACTCTCTCAGAAGCTGTCAATTCGACTTTGATACGATGATCAATGAGATCACAAGCATAATATCCTGCCCAAGCCTTCTCTGTCGATTTATCAAGCCGACTACTATAGCCTCGCTTGCCATCAGCTCCATTATTGACATAAATCGGGCCTTGAGTAGGCATCACCAGTATATCGCAATAGTCGGGGATACCTGTACCGGAAAGGTGAGTATGACTAAATCCATACACAACACTGTCTGTATCGTGATATCCGCCGCAGCCATCCCAACCATCTAGACGTGTATCAGGGCTTAGTTGTACCATCCCAAAAGGCCTCGTTGGGCCAGGA
>JBDSUZ010000249.1:0-4247 GCA_039927395.1 Saprospiraceae bacterium
ATGCACCGGAACTCCAGCCGCAGACAGTTGTGCGACGGCTTTGATTCTTTGCGCCCCAGTTGTTGTTCGAGGCTCCAATTTCCTTCGCAGACTTTCATTGAGCGTGGTGATAGACATGGCCACATGCACCAAATCGTCCTTGGCAAGCTCCGTCAGGATGTCAATATCTCTTGTGACCAGGTAATTCTTTGTAACAATTCCTACAGGATGTCTAAATTCCAGACAGAGCTCAAGAATGGATCTAGTCAGTTTGAGTTTTCGCTCAATGGGCTGATAGCAATCAGTATTCCCTGAGAGCATAAATGGGCTTGCTTTCCAGTTTTTGCTCTCGAATAAACTTCGCAAGAGGGCAGGGCTGTTGTGCTTAACTAGAATTTTTTGCTCGAATTCAAGACCGGCATTATACCCCCAATATTGATGGGAGTTGCGTGCATAACAATACACACAACCATGCTCACAACCTTGATATGGATTGAGTGAATAGTCATGACGCAAATCAGGACTACTTACCTTGTTCATGATAGTCTTTGGGTGAATTGGTATATACTGAGTGCTTCCTACTTGTTCCTGAGGGATATCCTCGAGTTCGATAATCCTTTCCGAAGTATACTCGAAAAACCGATTGTTCATCTGCTTCTGTGCACCACGCCCTGCAATTGGATCGCCCTCTGCCATGTTTCCTTGATTTAGATCCTTAGATCCAAACAAAGATAACTATTGTCTATTTATTTGACCATTTACAGTCGTCTTTTTTGACAATAATGCTAAATCTTAGCCATTTCTTCAGTTTTGACCGTCTCTTGAGGAAGTTCTGTCTTCTCTTTTTGACGGTCTTCCTTTCTGCCAATATTGGGAATTATTGCGGCGCCACTTAGTCCCATACCCAGGCAAGCCAGGGAAATCAAGAATATAAGCCAGATGATTTTTAGCACTTTCATAGATCTCTAAAATACTTCCAATTTGCAAAATGGCGATAGACCTTGGAGTCAATTCGATATGATATGTCAAAAGCAAGGCCTCAGAGAATTGCCCCAAATTCTCTAATTTCGTCACCGTATGAAAATTGGCGTCAGATCTACCATTTCATTGTACCGGGAAGCCTATTCAGGCCATCCCAAAGAGGTGTGGATAATATCCATCATGAGCTTCATCAACAGATTGGGGATGATGGTGGTTCCCTTCCTCACGATCTACCTCAATACGGTATTGCATTTTGATCTGAAGCAATCGGGAGTGCTAGCCAGCGCTTTTGGATTCGGATCTTTGGCCGGCACATTCATTGGTGGTCGCGTTAGTGATCGGATTGGGGTAAATAACGTCATCCGTTTCAGCTTGCTGATCGGTGGCTTTCTCTTGATATCACTGCAGTTTGCCTCGCATTTTTACGCGCTGTTTGGCCTACTATTCATAACAGCTCTATTCGGCGAGGCTTATCGTCCTGCGATGTTATCGGCCATCAGCCAGTATGTCAGTAGTGCTCAAGTTGGTCGTTCAGTGGCTTTGCTTCGCCTTGCCATAAATCTTGGTATGGGGGTGGCTCCGGCAATGGGCGGATTCATTGCAGCGACCTGGAACTATAGCTGGTTGTTTTGGTTTGATGGTATCACTTGCATCCTAGCTTCCCTGTTTTTTGGTTGGATCTCTCGTGATTGGACTCAGGGAAAGGCTATCAAAAAAAGTGATTTGGCAGATAAGCCAAAAGATCAATCTCTGCCGGCGCATCGCAACAAGCCATTTTTGCTATTTATATTATCGACTTGGATCATGGCATTTTGCTTTATGCAATGGTTTCAAAGTGTCCCTATTTTTATCAAGACCATTTGGCATTACGACGAACGATATATCGGCGCGCTAATGGCCCTGAGTAGTCTATTGATTGCTTTGATTGAAATGCCTATCATTCATCAAATCGAAAAGAATGGCCATACCCGACGGGCTACGATCTATGGACTTGCCCTAATTGGCATTTCATTTGTGCCCTTTCTATTTCCTCAATTATTTATTCTGGGATTTATAGCGATGTTTCTTTTGACAATAGGTGAGATTCTTGCTCTACCATTGACCAATACGATAGCTATCAATATGAGTCCTCCTTCCCGTCGTGGCGAGTATATGGGTTGGTATTGGATGGTATGGTCCTTAGTGCAGGTTCTAGGGCCTTCACTAGGTCTTTTCTTCATAAGTCATTGGGGATTTTCGGCATTTTGGTCCGTCCTAGTCTTTATGGCTACCGCTTCAGTTCTAATCCATATCTTCTTGCCGAGCAGGAAAAAATCTCCCGATATTTCACACTAAAATCCAAATCTCCCCAAATGGAATTAAAGTCTAAAGTTCTCAATGCCACAGTGATAGTTGCTGCACTGGGTTATTTTGTCGATTTGTACGATCTCGTGCTTTTTGGAGTTGTTCGTAAAATTAGTCTCGAAGGAATAGGAATCATGGGAGATGCTCAGAAAATGAGTGGCGATTTTCTATTAAATATGCAAATGGTGGGCATGCTACTTGGTGGCCTATTGTTTGGCATTTATGGCGACAAAAAAGGGCGGGTTGCTGTACTCTATGGGTCAATTTGCCTATACTCATTAGCAAATATTCTAAACGGATTTGTTGACCAATTGCCAAATGAAGAAGCATTTATGGCCTACGCAGCATGCAGATTATTTGCAGGTATAGGTCTAGCTGGCGAACTAGGTGCAGGAATCACACTTGTCAACGAGACGATGACCAAAGAAAGTCGAGGCTGGGGCACGACCATCATTGTCAGTGTAGGCGCTTTGGGCGCGGTACTGGCCGCTTTTGTTTCAAACATTTCAGGTGATTGGCATATCTCCTACTTCGTGGGCGGTGGCTTAGGATTGCTGCTACTTTTTCTGCGATTTAGCACATTCGAATCTCATATGTTTGCGCAGACTAAGCAAGAAAAAAGCATCAGAAAAGGCAAATTCCTTGACATTTTCACAAGTAAAGAAGCTTGGACAAAATATGTTGCATGCATCATCATTGGTCTTCCCATATGGTTTGCTATCGGCATTTTAACATTCCTATCCGGCGAGTTTACTAAGACGATGAAGATCACTGAACCGATCGTGGCGGGCTACGCCATTGCAGCCACATATATCGGACTGACCATTGGCGACTTTCTCTGTGGATATCTGAGTCAAATTTGGAAATCACGCAAAAAGCCGGTTCTACTGTTCATTCTTGCAGGATGCGTCACGACCATCATTTATTTGACCACGACAGGGATTAGTGCATTTGGCTTTTACCTACTATGCAGTTGTATTGGCTTCAGCAATGGCTATTGGGTCAATATGGTCACCATCGCTTCAGAATCCTTTGGCACCAATATCAGATCCACAGTGACAACTACCGTCCCCAATTTCATCAGGGCCGCGGTAATTCCGATTACCTTGCTTTTCAGGCAATTTGAATTCATGACCAATTCCAATTTATTCGCCGCCGGTATAGTAGGTGGCATCTGTTCCCTCTTAGCCCTAATAGCTCTGCGATTCATTCCTGAGACATTTGGCAAGGACCTCAATTATTCGGAGAGCTGGAAGAGTTAAGAAAATTGGCTTTTGGTGTTGGGTGTTGGGCGTTGGGAAACAGCCAAAGCCGATTCCTTCTCCCTCTCATCGAATCATCGAATCATCAAATCATCGGAGCGAAGCGATTGATTCAGCTAAACAACTAATCGACTAAGCAACTAATCGGAGCTGCTTTCAACTAAACTACTACGCGACTAAGCGACTCATCAAGAAGAGGCGCTAGGCGCTGGGTCCAGTTCTGGAAAGCCAAATTCGATCAATACGGCTACGCAAATGTCATTCGGGTCCTTCAGGTCCTACAAAGTGTACTTTTTTGAGCTCAGAGCCAGTTGTGTGGTCGCAAAGATCTTCATGGCGCGCCATGAAGATGATCAGAAAGGTGGTAGCGGCAATGACATGCCTTGCCGCTTTGAATAGCAAGGGTATTCGCGCAATTACGGATTTGGTAGAGACGTAGCATGCTACGTCTGAAAATATCGCTGCCTGACTCCAGACGAGTCAAATGTTGGTAGCAATAAGGATCTAAAATTTCTTCAACCGCAGAGGGGTCGAATGTGGAAAATGCCTCTCACGATTCGCTTTATCATATCAAAATACAGGAGGGGCAATCCATTGCGGTTGCCCCTGGTGAAAAGCCATATTCAGCGGTAAGGCATGCCTTACCGCTACAATGAATCTTCTTTTGTCTTCGCGATGGTC
>JBDSUZ010000250.1:0-1909 GCA_039927395.1 Saprospiraceae bacterium
TACATTATACAAGAATTATTAGACGCAGGAGCTAAGATCAGGGCATATGATCCTGAAGCTATGCATCATGTTGAATCGATTTTTGGGGACCAAATCCAATTCGCTTCCGATCCGTACGACGCATTAATTGAAGCTGATGCATTGGCAATTGTTACCGAATGGAGCGTATTTAGAGCACCTTCATTTGAAGTACTAAGGCAAATTCTCAAGAATCCAGTAATCTTTGATGGTCGCAATCTATATGACCTACACAAAATGGAAGCTGAGGGTTTCTACTATGAATCTATTGGAAGACCGATTGTGCAGTTGTCGAATTGATTACTTGACTGTCTCCATAGTTAAGGTATAAGAGCCTTTTTCGACTCCTTCCTCGCCACACACAGCGATCACTACGTTGTATCCTTTTTGGATTGCATTGAGACGCAGTTTGCGCTCACCATTCTCTTCCTGACCCGGCAATAACACACCACCCTGCGAGGCTTGGCGACAGGTCACACATCTATCAAGTGCTGGTGGAATTGAAAAGTCTTCGAGAGGAATCAAATAAGCATAAAGACTCATCTTGGATTTTGGATTCTTAGACACTAACTTGATGTCTAAAATTGTCTTAGCGGCCAAAGTGCTGGCGTAGAAAACCTGCTTTCCCTTGAATTTGCGGCTATCAGTGTTCGAAAAGCAGCCAACTGTAGGCTTGAGCGCCCAATTAAGATCTGCCAATACATAACCGGTTTCCAATTGACCATTCTCAACAGTAGCTCCATTAGGATTGATACTGATGACCTTGACCGCAGTAGGCCATTGTCCATAACTAGTGCCGATCGCAAGCACGCAGATCGATAGTAGAAGAAAAATTTGTTTGCATCTCATGTATCCAAAATAGCAAAACATTGTAAGAAGTTCCTCAATTCTGTCCTTTAATCTTACTATAACAAGTTCTTGGCAAACAGATCTGCTTACCTTTGCCAATCCATGGACGACACGATACAATATTCTGTTCTAAAATTTGGAGGAAAGAGCTTTTCTACTCCTGAACTACTCACGCGAGTGTTTGGGATAATTGAAAGAGAATTTGACCTAAATCCAAAACTGGTCTTAGTGTTTTCAGCTTTTCAGGGGATGACCCACAAGCTGGAAGAAATAGCAGCGAAGGCAGCAAGGGGAAATAGCGATTATGAGTCAGAATTCGATGATTTTTGCGCATTCCATATTCAATTCGCCCGTCAGGTCATACAGGGACCGAGCTTGAATAAAGTGTTGGAAAAATTAGGCTCCCAACACGCAGCATTAAAAACTGTTTTAGCCGGCGTCTGCATTCTCTTGGAAGCTACTCCTCGAACGATGGATTACATTCTGAGTTTTGGCGAATTCAATGCCTGCTTCATGGTTGAGTCTTACCTGCAGAGCAAAATGATTCCTGTTCAATTCGTAGACAGCAGAGATTTAGTCCTAACCGATAACAAGTTTGGCAACGCCACAGTGCAATTGGAGCCGACCAAAGAACAAGTCAAAAGACGAATTTATTCGATGGGAAATACGATCCCATTGGTTCCTGGATTTACCGGAGCGACAGCAGGAGGGCTTTTCACTACCTTGGGCAAGGGTTCATCTGACTACACTGCTGCATTATTAGCATCTGCTTTAGAGACAAACAGTTTTACTATTTGGTCTACAGTCGATGGAATATTGTCGGCCGACCCAGAACGAGTGCCGGGTGCCATCACGATACCTCAATTGAGCTATTCTGAGGCTTTGGAAATGGCTCAGGTTGGCAGTAGAAGAATACATCACAATGCAATACAAATTGCTGCCGATTCTGGCATTGCGATCAAGCTGCGAAATGTAATCAATCCAGATCATCAAGGTACTTTGATCGGTGAAGGACCATTTCGCGACCAGCGCAAAATGATCA
>JBDSUZ010000251.1:0-3475 GCA_039927395.1 Saprospiraceae bacterium
ATTATGGCTTTGAACATACCTACAGCAGAATGGTGGAGGCGATGGGCAAGTCAGGGGACATTTTATTTGCCTTGAGCACTTCAGGCAATTCGCCAAATATACTTGAGGCAGCCAAAAAGGCTAAAGAAATTGGAATGCAGGTTATTTCATTTTCAGGAGCCAATGGTGGTGCATTGAAGGCGCTAAGTGATCTTGTTTATCTCGTTCCATCCGATGATACTGCCCGCATTCAGGAAATACATATCACGCTTGGTCATATCTTATGTGAGTTCATCGAACAACAAATATTCGCATAAGTATGATTAATAGCTCCAAGACATTTTCCGATCCGATTTCGATATTTGATATGTTCAAGATTGGTGTTGGCCCATCGTCGTCCCATACATTGGGTCCATGGCGGGCTGCGCAGAGATTCCTTGCAGAATTCAACAAATCCAAGTCCTTGGGCGATCTGCAAACTATCAATGTGCTTCTATACGGCTCCTTAGCCAAGACTGGCATCGGTCACGGAACAGATATCGCAGTTCAATTAGGTTTGATGGGCGAAGATCCTGTGACATTCGATGTGCATGCGATCGAATCAACAATAGATCACATTAAAGAAAATAGCCAATTAAAACTTAATGATTTACAATCAATTACATTTGATCCTGAGCTAAATATTCAATTCTTGGCGGAGATAAGTCTCCCCTATCATCCCAATGGATTGACCTTTGTTGCCGAATGTGTAGATGGTTCGGAATTTTCCCGAACATACTTCTCAATTGGTGGCGGATTTGTAGTTGCTGAACAAGAAGAAACAAAAGAATCACAAGAAATCAAGGTTCCATACAAGATTGAAAATGCAGAAGATCTGAGCATGCATTGCCTTGACACAAGCATGTCAATTCCTGAACTCGTGTGGGAAAATGAAAAATCCTGGCGCAGTCCAGCAGAAACACGTGCTGGCATATTAAAGATTTGGGAGGTCATGAAATCCTGCATTTATCTAGGTTGTCATACGGGAGGAATATTGCCGGGCGGACTGTCAGTCAGCAGGAGAGCATTTGCATTGAACAAAAAACTGTTAGGCGAGGCCATATACTCAGACTACGACAGCTGGTTGGCCGCGATGCGAGCCACTAAACCTGGATTTACCGAAATTCTCAATTGGGTCAGTTGTTTTGCCTTGGCAGTCAACGAGCAAAATGCTTCATTTAGCAGGGTTGTCACCGCTCCCACCAATGGTGCCGCAGGAGTGATTCCAGCGGTATTGCAATATTATCTGGCATTTGAGCGCGATGTAGACGAGGAGAAGATTGTCGAATTTTTGTTGACCGCAAGCGAAATTGGGTCCATCTTCAAGAAAGGAGCAACAATTTCAGCGGCGATGGGTGGTTGTCAGGCCGAAATAGGCGTTTCTAGTGCCATGGCAGCGGCTGCCATGACTCAATGTCTTGGAGGCAGCCTCCGACAAGTATTAATGGCGGCAGAGATAGCGATGGAACACCATTTAGGCTTAACTTGTGACCCGATTGGCGGATTGGTGCAAATCCCTTGCATTGAAAGAAATACAATGGGTGCAATCAAAGCCATCACTGCAAGTCAATTGGCTTTGGCAGGCAATCCTGAGAAAGCCATAGTGAGTTTGGATGGCGTCATCGAGACCATGTGGGCGACGGCGCAGGATATGAACATTAAATACAAAGAAACCTCAGATGGTGGTCTTGCCACCCATATACCGATTAGTTTAAGCGAATGTTAAAGGTAAATTCAAGTTGGACTCTATTTCTCGATCGCGACGGTGTCATCAACAAGCGTCTGCCTGGGCAATATGTCAAATCCCCAATTGAATTTGAATTTCTCCCAGGCGTCCTCCAAGCATTGCCTAAACTCGCACAGTTGTTCGGCCATATATTCATCGTTACCAATCAACATGGCGTCGCTAAAGGTGAGATGGATATCGACGATCTCGACGAAGTGCATGAGCACATGATCGATCAGATCAAGAAAGCTGGTGGTCGCATTGATAAGATCTATGCTTGCACCGAGTCTAAAGAAATGCGCCCGAATTGCCGCAAACCGGATCCAGGGATGGCCCTCTGGGCAAAAATGGAATTCCCTGAAATTCAGTTTTATCACTCAGTGATGGTGGGCGACTCGGCTGACGATATCCTATTCGGACAGAAGCTAGGTATGTACACAGTTGCAGTCAGCGGCAAAGACGAGGAATTAGAAGCAATTGAAACACTACAAGCTGACTTCTACGTACATGGATTGCAGGAAACCCTCAGGATATTTGGCCAGATAGACAAGAGAGGACAGATTCCAACGCGCAACAACAATCGCCGTCCGGGAGGACCAAAACCAGGTAATAGGCCCGGCAATTACAAGGGCGGTAATAGATAGACCCATTCGGCTATACAACATAAGGATAATATTGGATTGATTGGGCGGATAGGCACTGAAATTGCCAGACTCCAAATTCCGCATATGTGGCCACTATTGCAATCTAAGAGACAAAATTGTGGGATAACTTTCGATTCATAAGCCGATACCTGCAAAACAAATTAGATGCTATTGCGGTTATATACCTGAAAATAACTTCAACCAAATAAAAACAATAACATGAAAAAGAAAGCGCTTATAGCCACCGTGCTCGCTATTGCAGTTCTGTCTATTTCAAAGAAGAACAGGGACAAATTCATAGCACTAGCTAAGGACATCATCCCTAATCAATTCTCTCAATGGACTGAGCGCTTTATGCCCTCCAAATAGAGTTTTGTAGTTTTCGAGATATGTTTCGACGACAAGATAAGAATCTACAAAAAATGGTACTGAAATGCCAGCGAGTTGGGCTTAGAAATTAGCTTGAAAACTCAAAAGCAAGATGGATTACTGAGAAGCTTCTGCAGGTCACCTGTAGAAGCTTTTTTTGTTTAATATTTAGTTTAAATTCCAGATAAATTAGATACTCTCAGCATTCTCTTGCCGATATAGATTGATGGGCTATTTAAAGTTGCAACATCAAATCCCAATTGATTGGTAGGAGCTTGACCTTAAGAGCAGAATTTATCACAAATCGCCAATTTGTAGCTATCTTAGTAACTACTGTAACTATAGCCTATTCATCTAAAGATCAAAATAATTTGCACGCCGTAGCCCAGGAGCCAGTTTCATACAACTTCTACCAAAGAATCCTGCAAACTAACAATTGGAAAGTACTACTTCGAAAGCTGCTTCGCACTTTCCTGCTTACCTTATTTTTATTAAGTTGGAACAAAGGATTTGCTCAAAAACAAGACAATATCTGGTATTTTGGCTGGGGCTTTAAGCCTAAGACCGATTCAATCAACATAGCAGATAGTGCCTGGGGCGGAACTAATTTTGATTTCAATTTTGATCCACCTAAAGTGTATTATGATCCTGTCCGTAATCTTTCGATTGAAGCTAGTAATGCATCTATTTGCGATGAAAACGGGGATATGATCTTTTA
>JBDSUZ010000252.1:0-2842 GCA_039927395.1 Saprospiraceae bacterium
GAGGATTTTCGATGGCAAAGGTCATTTCTGATAAGCTCAATTCTAAGGCCTGGTATAGTACACAATCTATAGGTTTTGCGTTGCATGCACTTGGCACATACTATGCAGCTAACAAGCCTCCAGAACAGATGAAATTTTCATACAGAACTCCGCAGGGAAGATTCATCGAAGTGGTGTCAACTAGTCCTGTAATCCGCATCCCTTTGAAAGGGTCAGATATGTCGCAAACAATCGAAATACAAAGCCAAATAGCAGGACCCTTGTTTGTGAGAGTGCTAACCAAAGGACAACCCGCTGTCGGCGCCGGCAAAGCCAATGCATCCAAATTGGCAATTACTAGCAAGTTTTATGATTCAAAAGGCAAGGAGATTGACCTAAATGCTGTGCGACAAGGATCAGATATAACTGCCTATGTGACAGTCTCAAACAACTCCAATACAAATGCCACAAATATCGCGCTTAGTCAAATATTTCCTGCAGGCATGGAGATACGAAACGAACGTCTAGGTGGTGACGATTCGGCGCCATCAGGTGTTGATTATCAAGATATCAGAGATGATAGAGTCAATACCTTCTTTGATCTTGCTGCTAGCCAAACTAAATCTATCAGAGTGTCATTGCAAGCTACTTATGCAGGAACATATCATATGCCTGCGGTTTTGGCCGAAGCGATGTATGACGATACATTTAGAGCAAATTCATTGGGAAGAGTTGTGAAAATTGTGCGCTGATTTCATCATTTGTGATGATAATCGAAAATTGAAACATGAAGAGAAGAGAACTTGCTTTGCTACTAGTTATACTTTGCTGTTTTGGCTTTAAAGTATTCGGACAGGATCTACCTATCATACCTGTTCCGGTTAAGTATTCTGTGCAGCCTGGAAATTTTCCCTTGGCGTTTGGCACCAAACTGAGTTTTGCCAGCGATCGCCCAGACTTTGTGCGCGCTGCAGAGTACTGGCAAGAGTTTCTCCTCCAGCATATCCGTTTCAAACTGACAGAAGTAGCAGCTCGTGCATCAGAAACAAATATCATTGAACTAAGATATACTGGAGATATCATGGAGCCCGAAGGTTACCGATTGGCAATCAGTGCTGACAAGATCCTTATCGAAGCTTCGACTGGTCGAGGTATATTTTACGCATTGCAGAGCATTCGCCAATTGATGCCTCCGGGTATTGAAAACAAGAGTAACGGCTTGAATCCTCCGTATCCGATACAATGCTGCACAATCGAAGATTTTCCTAGATTCCAATACAGAGGACTTCATCTCGATGTAAGTAGGCATTTCTTCAAGCCTGCGACAGTCAAAGAGTATATCGATTTACTCGCCTTGCAGAAAATGAATACATTTCATTGGCATCTAACAGATGATCAGGGTTGGCGCATCGAAATCAAGAAATATCCAAAATTGACTACGATAGGATCTAAACGCAAACAGACCATCATCGGCCATGCTAGCGCGCAGAATCCAAAATATGACGGAGAGATTTATAGTGGATTTTATACACAGGACGAGATTAGGGATGTAATTGCCTACGCCAATTCACGATTTGTAACTATAATTCCTGAGATAGAAATGCCAGGTCATGCCTTGGCAGCACTAGCCTCATATCCTGAACTAGGCTGTAGCGGAGGTCCATATGAAGTCGCCACGACTTGGGGAGTGTTTAACGATGTGTTTTGTCCCAGTGACAAGACTTTCACATTTCTGGAAGGAGTGATCGATGAGGTGGCAGCTTTGTTTCCCGGTCCATACATTCATATTGGTGGCGACGAATGTCCCAAGACCTCTTGGCAGAACAGCAAGACTGCTCAGGAGATAATGAAAAAGGAAGGACTGAAAGATGAACATGAACTGCAATCCTATTTCATCCGAAGGATGGAGAAATACATCAATTCCAAAGGCAAGAAGATAATCGGATGGGATGAGATATTGGAGGGCGGACTAGCTCCAAATGCTACGGTAATGTCATGGCAAGGAATTGATGGTGGCATTGCAGCGGCTAAGAGCGGACACGATGCAATCATGACGCCACAATCACATTGCTATTTTGATCACTATCAAGCCACGGGCTCTGACGAGCCATTGGCGATTGGGGGCTTTCTGCCACTTGAAAAAGTGTATTCATATGAGCCTATTCCTGAGTCATTGAGTGCTGAGGAGGCAAAGCATATTCTAGGCGCACAGGGCAATCTGTGGTCAGAGTATTTCCCAGAGCCAACTCAGCTTTTCTACATGGCATATCCGAGGTCGACGGCCTTAGCTGAAGTACTTTGGTCCCCTAAATCGAGTAGAAATTTCGATTCGTTTGCTCGAAGACTCCCATTCTTTCTGCAGCGATTGAGTCAGAATCGAATCAATTATGGCAATCATATCAATCATGTGCATTACGAAGTATTGCCTGCTGAAGGTGGAGTTAAACTGGCGCTTAGCACCCGCGACAAAAGCGCTGAGATCAGATATTCACTCAATTTTGATCGCCCAGGACCCAAAAGCACATTGTATGTAGGACCCATCACTCTTGATAAGAATACGACGGTCAAAGCCAATACATTTAATTCAGGTAAGGCCCAAGGTGCCGAAATGACTGTTAATTTTTCACTGCATAAGGCCGCTGGTAAGAATATACAAGTAATTGACGCTCCAAATCCCGCGTACAATCTAGGCGGTGTTAAAGCTCTCAGCGATGGCATTACAGGCTCAAATTTCAGATACGGCGACGATCAATGGCTTGGATGGAATGGCAAGGAAATCGATGCTACAATTGATCTTGGGAGCACGCAAAATATTTCGAAAATGGTGGGACGGTTTTTTCAAGCCAATAACTCATGGATTTAC
>JBDSUZ010000253.1:0-2817 GCA_039927395.1 Saprospiraceae bacterium
CTAAACGGGAACGAAAAGCATTGTAGTGAATGCCTTTCCAAATCGATTTAAAGGATTGGTTGCGTAAACTTCCTAAGCGATACTTAGCGTCTTTATCAAAACAGCATGGAACAATCCATCCGTCCCATGTCATAACACAAGCATGCCAGAGCTTCCAGCAACTATTGTTCAACGTATGTTTCAACGAATAAGTTCCGCTATCTCCTTTTTTGTAGCGGGAATATTGAACATTGTCGGGAATCAAGGGATTTCCGTGTTCATAATCGTACACCTGCGCCGTTTTTAGCACTACATCATCTACTTGTAGTTCTTTGCCCAACTGATAAATTTCAGGTATCTGATGCTCATTTGGCTTGACCACTAGAAATTGAATAACTATATGCGGTGTCCGCGATTTTAGTTCCTTTTTCCAATGGACCAATCTTCTTATTCCTGCCTTCACTTCCTCCAGATTCCCATTTTTGCGATATTGCTCATACACCTCTTGAGTTGTTCCATCGATCGAGATCAGGATGCGATCCAAGCCACTTTCAATGGTGGCTTTTGCATTCTTATCATCGAGAAAATGCCCATTTGTCGAAGTGATCGTGTACAGACCTTTGTCCGATGCATGGCTGACCATTTGGAGAAACTTGGGATTGATGTATGGCTCTCCTTGGAAATAAAATATCAAATAGAGCAATCGATCATGCATTTCATCCAACGTCTTGCGGAAAAAATCCAATTTCAAATTGCCTGTATCTCTAGTAAATTGCCTTAGTCCACTCGGGCATTCAGGACAGTGCAGATTGCAGGCAGTTGTAGGCTCCATCGACAAGGTCATGGGAAAACCCCATTGGATGGGACGACGCAACAATCTTGTCAATCTGTATGATACCAACAATAAAGCTGCATTCCAAAGCTTTTTGAGCGTCAATTTGCCTAAAAAATTGAAAGTATCTGCAGCTTTCCAAATCATGCTGCAAGTTACGCAAGATGCTTAAAGTCCAATAGTGAAAAATGAGATTTAAAGGGGTGACAATCAAAACTTTGGTTCAATGAACATTAGTTAGCAACTTAAATTGATCTCCATCAAATAACCCTCGGTCACTAATCTTCAAATGGGGAATTACTAGTAGCGCCATAAATGAAAGCGTCATGAATGGTGCTTTTAGTGAACTACCCAATGATTTTGCTGCAGCATCCAGATTAGCATAAGTCTCTGACACCGCATAAGCAACATCAGCGCTCATCAATCCGGCAATGGGCAAAGGCAAAAGTTCAGATTTGTGTTGACCGACACAGCTAATTCCACCTTTTGATGCTATTATTAGATTGATGGCCGCGGCAATCGAGGCGTCATCATCTCCGACGGCAACAATATTATGGCTGTCATGGGCTACGGATGAAGCTATTGCTCCTGCTTTGATGCCAAAATTGTGAATAAATGCCTTGGAGACTGGCCGTCTCTCATATCGGTTGACCACGACAATCTTTAGCAGATCGCGATGAGAATCAGAGACCAATAAATTGCCTTCTATTGAAGGCGGCAGTTCAATCTTGTTGGTGATCAGCTGCCCATCAAGTGCTTCGATCACTGGAATTAGCCCATTAGTCATTGGCAGCTCGTCGACCGTGATCTCTAAATCATTCTTGGAGATTGGTAGACATTCAAATCGATTGATGGGATCTGCATGATCCACTGACTGAAGAAAACACTGGCCATCGCGGACCAACATTTCCCCTCCGATATAGGTGGCTTCAAGTTCAAAGGATTTCATATCCTTAAGCAAAATGAAATCCGCCTGATCTCCAATACGCAAGCGGCTTAGCGGCAATTTGTAATGATCGATGGGATTGAGACATGCTACCTGCAATACTTTAAAAAGATCTACTCCATGTGCGACAGCTCTTGCACACAATTGGTTGATATGACCGGCTACGAGACTATCGGGATGTTTGTCGTCACTGCAAAACATCATTTCAGTGTACCATTCGGACATCAAAGGAACCAAACTGTCAAAATTTTTTGCAGCACTACCTTCACGTATGATAACCTTCATTCCCAATTGCAGTTTTTCCAAAGCTTCTTCAATGGTAAAACACTCATGATCTGTCGAAATGCCAGCAGATATATATTTGACCAAATGCTCGCCACGCAAACCAGGCGCATGACCATCGACTGGCTTTCCAGATGATTTTGCAAATGCGATCTTGTCGAGCACTTCGGCATCATCATAGATTACCCCAGGGAAATTCATCATCTCGCTCAAATACCAAATATCATCGCGGGCAAGCAAATCCCGAACATCTAAAGCATTTAGACTAGCACCAGCGGTCTCGAAGCTTGTCGCGGGAACACAGCTTGGTGCCCCGAAGAAAAAATGAAAGGGAACTTTTGCCGCGTCCTCGATCATGAAATTAACACCTTCGATGCCGCAAACATTTGCGATCTCATGAGGATCGCTTACGGTGGCTATGCTACCATGGACAACAGCTAAGCGCGCAAACTCTGAGGGAATCAGCATACTACTTTCGATATGTACATGCGCGTCGATGAAGCCTAAGCTCATGTAAGGAAGATCTAGATCTACCTCATCACCCAATCTTTGGAGGATAGCAATTTTGCCCTGATCTATCCTCACCAATGCCGGAAAAATACATTTGGCGCCGATGTCCACAAAATTGACTCTGAGATCGAAACTTAGACTGATACTCGTATAATTCATCGCTTTGTCAAATTATTTCTGTTGCCTAAAAATACAGCTCAAGCGCTACTTCAAGAATTATAGTTTTTTGCAGTTTGATATTCAACATATTAAATATTTATTATAAGTG
>JBDSUZ010000254.1:0-7013 GCA_039927395.1 Saprospiraceae bacterium
GATTACACAGCAACTAAGAAAATGATCATCCTGGAGTAATCCACAAAGGGAAGATCTTAAGCTTAGCTTGAGTAATCATTCGACACAAAGGGCTCGGATCGCAAGATCCGGGCCTTTTTGTTTTAGAGCTAATTTGTTGAGAAAGAGATTAGTAAATACATTTCGCCACCAACATCTGTAAAATAGGACTTTAAATATTACGAAAAAATGTAATGTTTGGCATGGTATTTGAAATACAATTACTAATGCTTTGAAAGCATCCCTCCCAAAAACAGTTTTCGAACCAACCAACCTTAGAATTGGGGGATCGTCTCACAGAGATGATCCCCTCTCTTTTTTGGAATTCAAGTAGATAATTGTAAAACATTTAGGATGGAAAACTCGCTTTCAATAATTCAAACGGTACAGTTTTCAGTACGACAGTTTACTCTGTTCATATTGTTGTGTATCAGCTGCATCAACTACAGCGACGCCCAAGCTCAAATACAATGTGTAAACGTTACGGTTGGATATAGCCCCAGCACTTGTACAGCTTATATAGACAGCAGCACAGTGTTGGCTCCCCCATTTCCTCCAAATGCGAGATATAGATTCATACTGGATGTGCCAGGGCCGGATCTGATATCATTAGACTCATTGATAGTACCATTTGTGTATGCTGGTCAAACCTATACTCTGACAGTACAGAATGTCAATAGTAATCCAGTAAATAGTTGTTGGTCACAGGTGCAAATCAAAGATGGCGATGCCCCTGTTGTTGCAGGTGCTTTTCAAAACCCAGTCTTCATTGACTGTCCTGTTGATTTCAATACTGTCACATTTGAGCAAGTCAATCCTGGAACTAGCATTACGGATTGTGCTTCATTTACCCAAACATTTAATATCGTACAGAGCAATCTTAATTGCACTGACTTCTGGAGCGCTCAATACAATGGCTACTGGGTGCTAACTGATGTATTTGGCAATTCAGATACCATACCGCAGATTATTCAGATCAATCGTCCAGATCTTGATGACTATGCTGCGCCCGTCGATACTACGATCAATTGCAGTTCAAGTACCATACCATCAGCTACTGGCCTACCAACATATAAAGGGGTGCCACTTCCATTCGTCAGTAATAGTTTGAGCTTCTGTACCGTAAATATTTCATATGCCGACGCGATCCAAGCAAGCTCGCTGCCCGGTTGTCAGAACAAGACCATTCTCCGGACCTGGACATTCATGGAAATGTGCGGAAATAATATGACCATGAGTGAAGATGTGCAGATAATCACTGTTGTGGATACAACCAAACCGATTGTGACTCCTCCTGCAGTACTCAATTTCAATACCAACCCGGGACTATGTACAAGTACATTTATGATTCCCGCATTTCCTGCTTCAGACAACTGTAGCACTCCTTTGCAGTACCATTTCAGTTTGCCGTTATTTCCCGACCAATACGTCCAGACTCCAATATTCTCCAATGTTCCCAAAGGTGACCATTTACTGCACTTTGATATCTCAGACGCCTGCGGAAATGTGAACTCCGGCAATATACTAGTGCATGTGATCGACAATGAACTGCCAACCAACTTGTGCAAGACTAACATGACGGTCTCGCTCAATTCGAACGGTACAGCACAAATTGCCGCAAGTACCTTCAATTTGGGAAGCTACGACAACTGTGGCCCAGTTCGTTTTAAGGTCAAGAGAATGACTGGAAATGCCTGTCAACAGGTACCGACATTTAATGATTCCATTGGATTCTGTTGCTCAGACATTGGCAATAGTATAATGGTAATCCTTAGAGTATACGACGTGCCAGTTTCCGCCGGTTCAGTCGCAGACAATGCCTATGCAGGTCATTTCAATGACTGCATGGTCAATGTACAAGTCCAAAACAAGAATGCTCCTTTGATCTCTTGTTTACCGGCAAATGTGACCATTGATTGTGGAGACCCTATTGCCTTAAACAATGCGCTTCAATTGAAGCCAACAGTAACTTCATTTACTTGCACAGCTCCGACTATTACTGAGACGCGCGATACATTAATGTCGATGTGTGGAATCGATGCTATAACGCGCAGATTCTTCATAAATGGTAATACACAAGTATGCCAACAAACCATTGACTTGGTCAACGCCAGCCCATTCAATCCTGGAGTAAATTGGGCACCAGCAGATACTACCATTGTGAACTGTGGCTCTAGTATCGATACTAGCGTAACAGGTTCCTATCTGATACCATTTGACCTTTGTTCCTCTATAAGCCTCAATGTTACTGATGAAATCTTTACCTCAGTACCGAATGCATGCTTTATGGTGATCCGTACATGGACTTTAATGGATATGTGCCAACAGCAGCAAGGAGTATTTATGATGTGGACTGATGTGCAGACCATCATTGTCAGTGACAACAACGCACCTATCCTGGCTCAATTACCAAATGTTGTTGACTCATTGCAATTTCCGACCTGTGATGCTCTCTTGCCAATAGTACTCAATAGGGCCATGGCCACAGATTGTACACCCGAAGCTCAATTGAAATACCGGTACTCAATCGATTATTTCAATGATGGAGTGTATGATCTAGTCAATATACCGGGCTTCGATGCCTCCGGTAACTTCCCTAAGGGAACACATAGAATCACATTCAGAGTGGAAGATAGATGTGGCAATTTGAGTTTGCCAATGAGTTTCATCCTGACTATCGTCGATACTAAGCCTCCTACGATGATCATACTCAATGGATTGGCAATCAATCTAGTGAATATGAACGGAACGGCAATGAATATGATCGCAGCTATTAGTTTTAAGAACTCTACAGCTGCTGATAACTGCACAAATGCTGCAGATCTCTTGTTTTCTTTCAGCCCCAATATTGCAGATTCGATCCTTACAGTTACCTGCAATGATTTGGGTTTCCTGGTGGTGACGATCTACATAACAGATGCTGATGGAAACCAAAGCTTAGTCAACACCTACCTGGATGTACAGGACAATATGAACCTCTGCACTGGGACGACTAGTGGATCGATTATATATGGCAAAATCAGCTCAATAAGTGGGCAGCCATTGACACAGGTGATGGTAAAACTGGATAAGCCAAATATGTTGGATGAGACATCAAATAGTGGTGATTATTCGATCGGAAATCTAATTCCACAGAATAGTTACACTGTTGCTCCCGAGCGAAATAGTGACCACAAGAATGGCATTTCAACTTTGGATTTATTATTGATACAAAAGCATATTATCGGCCTGCAATTATTGGATAATCCATATAAATTTGTCGCTGCCGATGCTAATATGAATGGCATAATCTCAGTATCGGATGTTGTTGATCTAAGAAAGATAATTTTAGGTAAAATTCCAGAATTATCACATGGAAAATCATGGCGCTTTGTGCCAACAGATTATCAATTTACAAATTCACAAAATCCATCTTTAATTTCTGTCCCGGAGTCGATTTATTATCCCGCTGTGGCCGATTCCAAACAGGCTAATTTTGTAGGGGTAAAATTGGGTGACATCAATCTTTCCGCCACTGTAGGTGCGAAATCTGATCTCGACTCACGCAGTAAAAAAGAACAGGCAATTGAGTTTGAAAATAGGGATCTTATTGCTGGAACCATCGTTGAAATCCCTATCTATTTTAGTAATAGTACCTCTATTAATGGCTTGCAATTTGCATTAAATTGGGACTTAGAAGATTTGGAATTAATAGATCAACAATTTCCGGCTTTGATAGGATTTAGTGATGATAATTGTTCCAAATTGTCCGGAAAATTATTATTAAGCTGGAATTCAATTTCCCCATTTCAAATTAATAGCAAAATGCCGCTAATGAATTTGAAATTTAGAGTGAAAAACAATGTAGAATTGAGCATGGCAATTTCCCTAAATCAGACGGAATTGGAAGGCGAAAGTTACAACGACACAGATGTTAAATCACTGGTGTTAAAAGCCAGATCAAATACAGTCGCGGATGCAAAACCAGAGCTATATGCAAATGTGCCAAATCCATTTTCAGAACGCACTTTGATCAGATTTGATCTACCTCAGGCTTCTGATGTGATCCTGGAAATCCGTGATTTGACTGGAAAACTGCTCAAATCTCAACATGCATATTACGAAGCCGGAGCTCATAAGTGGCTTGTTCAGGCAAATGAGCTAGGAACAGCAGGAATGTATTTCTACTCCATAAAAACTGGCAATTATAGCGATTGCAAAAAATTGATATTGATCGATGGACATTGATTTGTCCGACAAAGTTGACTAACAATTGCCTGTAACTGCAGGTAGATTCTCTTGATAAGAAAAAACTACACCATGATTACTCAATCATCAACTCAGGGCAAATTTTCCATGCACAATTGGATTATGTGCGCAGTGCTTTGTTTAGTTCAGACCATGCTTTTTGGTAATGGATCTCCTAGCAAAATGGGAGCTCCCACAATGATGCCTTGTCCAACTGATATTTCATTGTCAAGTTTCACGGAACTGGATGGGAGATTTCAATTTTGCGAGGGAGACACTGGCAGGTATGAGGTCAATTGGTTTATTGGGACAGACCCTGCAGTCATTGCCTCATTTACCTACCTCTGGTATCGCGATGTGAATGCAAATGGTGTCTATGATATTATCACAGATGCCTTGATCACAAGTGACGAAGGTAATGATGGTGTCCTCAATGACCTTATCTATACTACGGCAATGCAGGATGGAGAGCAAATTGGAGTAGTGATATCAATGGCAGGTTGTATGAACACCAGAGACCTCAACACATATGTTCCTATTCGAAAAAAAGCATGTACTGTCGAGAGTTTGGGTTGTGTTTGTGTCAATAATGCGACAGATACTACTGACGGAACCTTCAGAGATACTATCAGAATTGAGGGCTTTCCAAACCAACAATGGAATTGGGAATTGATCGCATCTGAGGGAATGCTTGATAATAATACGGGTTTAGACTTCTTTGCACCAGTGACTATTTTCCCAGCTGTAGCTGGCGATTCAGTCATCTTATTTGTAATTCAGCATCGTGATGACATTGGTTATTCTGGCATATTTAGCACCGGAGATACCGAATACTCAGTGGGAAATGGATGCTCCTATCCTAATCCGGAAATCAATTTGATCAACATATATTGTCAAGATCATCCCGCAATACAAATGATCGTAACAGAGGAAAGTGGACAGGGAAGTGCTGGTGTCATTACAGTCAACGGTGTGCAGCTACTTGGTGATATTTATGATCCATCGACCAGAGATCCTGGAACTGTGGATACCGTAAGATATAGTTGGATAGATCCTGCAGGTTGCATTCAACCTGCTTCATTGCTGGTTCAAATCGACCAGACCCCCCTCGAAAGCATTGCTTGCTATGATCAGATCAATGTGAGCATCGGAATCAATGGAATAGCTGTGATCACAGGTGATATGATGGTGCCAAATAGGGCTTGTGCTGCGGCATACGATGTCGACATCATGGGTTTACCGACCAATGTAGTTACCTGCTCAGAAATTGGCCAAATATTCATGGTGCGGGTAACTAATCCGGGCGACGGATCGTCATGCATGGGGAGTATTTTAGTAGAAGACAAATTTGGACCAGAATTGACTCAGTTGATTGACACTTTACCTTGTACTATTGATCCATATGAAGTCGCTGACAGCATATTAGTATTTGCATTTGACAATTCATGCACTCCATTTGTCTCCCTTACTGGACAGAGAGTATTTTACGCTACCTATTGCGCTGGCCAGGATTCACTAGTTGTGACTTGGACAGCGACTGACAGCTATGGTAATAAGACCGTTAAGACATTTGTATACCACTGGTTCAAACCGAGTTTAGCTGAAATCGATTTTCCAGCAAATGTCACGCAGGAATGCGGGTCCTCAATCGACACATCGATCACGGGTATTCCAACTTATGAAGGATTGCCTTTGGGCTACTTCTGCACTTACAATGTGACATTTACCGATGGGGTCAAGATCAAAAATGGTTGCCCAGGTAAGTATTATATCCGCAGAACTTGGGAAGTTGAGGACTGGTGCACTTGGCAATCAAGAACTGTAGTTCAATATCTATATTTTGAAGATACGCAAGCTCCAATTGTGGTTTGTCCTGCTAATTTGACTCTGGCATCTGATGCCAACTATTGTGGACTCAACTATATATTGCCAAATATTGCTGTTGCTGCGGATTGTAGTGGCATCAAGTTCAAGAAGTTCGATATTTTGCCTTATGCTTCCTTCCTCAATCCTGGCCAAAGTGTACAATTGCCTCCGGGAGTACACACTGTTGTGGTCACCGTCTCAGATTCTTGTGGTAATTTGAGTTCTTGCTTTTATTCATTGACGATCAAAGATCTGACGAGCCCTACTGTGGTGTGTCAGGACGTAAATATTAGCTTGAATAATCTCGGTGAAGCCATCCTATTTCCCAATATGATGCTAGCTGAAGCTTACGACAATTGTGCATTAGCTCCCGCCAATACTACCAAGATCAAGAAAATGGGAGAGACCGATATCCAATTCAGAGATTCGATCCATCTTAATTGTTCCAATGTGGGTAATTTCCTCGCCATCATTAGGGTGTTTGATGTAGCTGGTAATTTTACTGACTGCATGGACACCATCACAGTCATCGACACGATCGTACCGACGGTTATCTGTTCCACATCATTCGTTATCAATTTGGATCTCAATGGCCTGGATACTATTCAAGCCTCTGAAATAACTGAAATTATCGGGAGCAGTTGCGCTGGAGTGCTCAGTTTTTCATTTACGAATCCACTAGCTACTCCACAAAGGATATTTACTTGTGATAGTTTGGCCGCTGAGCCCTTTGATGTATTTGTGTATCAAAATGGTGTGTTGATTGCAACTTGCCTACAGGTCGACCCAATTGTGATCGATAATCCTAGTGCTCCATGTTCGAGTATGAAAATAAATGTTCAGGGAAAAGTACAAACAAGTACAGGAATTCCACTTTACCAAGTCAACTTACAGGTTGTAGG
>JBDSUZ010000255.1:0-32055 GCA_039927395.1 Saprospiraceae bacterium
TTGATATGAGAACTCAAATTCATTCGATAACGCTTGTAAGTTACACCATTTAATTCGCCTTCAATAGGGGTGCCCCCAAAATAGGTTAAGGTTCCGGCGCTAAGCCCAAAGCGATAGTCATCTATCAGTTTCAACGTGCCATCCGCCTGCTTTTCCGAAACTACAAGTTGTCTTACTGGAGGATAAGAGGCAGGCAAATCTCCTGGCAATTCAGCAATTGCGAATTCCAGTTCAGCATAATTGAGGATTCCCGAATTGCCAAAGGAGCTTACATCAGGCAAAGTCAGCTCTGCTTGTAGACCCGATAGTCCTTGCACAAATACTAGCTCCTGTGATAGTCCAGGGTCGTTGATGTATGTTGCAATTACCGAACTTGAATAGTCTTTAGTATAGTAGGAGCTTCTTGGTGTGGTAGGCAGAGCATAGAAATTAAACTGCTTAGCGACACCATCATCGTGATAGTAAAATGTCATCTTAGATACAGAATTGCTTGCCTCCACCCACACTGGATTGAAGGCCAGTATTCCAGAGTTTTCAGATGTTGGCACTACTGCCAAGCCCTTGAAAAATGCTGTAAATTTTGCATTGGAAGAAAGCACATCAGTGCCTGCATTGAATATTTCAGATGCAAAGCCTTGATCCAAATGCAATCTTACATGTGGACGCTGAATGATGGTATCGAGAATCCCTCCAACTGAATCAATTATAGTAACCGAATCCCTGGGAGCGGCGATGAAGCTATTCAAAGATGCTACGGGACTTGGATCATAGACCACTTTCTTGTTGGAGTAGTAGCTCCTGGTAGTATCGAGCGTCTCTGCAAGTTCATGCAATTCAATGCTGAACGGCGCACTAATATCACCATAGATGCCCAAAGTATCGTACGCCATACTAAACACCGCAGAATCGAGGATGCCGCCCACAAAGTCAGGCGAGGCGTCTTTGATATTGAACTGGATGTAAAATTCGGCGGTGGAGCGCCCAAAAATCGGATCTGTCATTTGACCGACAGGATAAACTCTTGGCGTGATCGCACCATTGGCGTCATTCTGATTGTAATAAAATGTTTGAACAGAATCTGTCCTTACAGTTGAAGTTGAAAATGAAAGGGTATCGGTGAAACCGATTGCCAATTCATCATTTTGCAACAATTCAGAGCCAAGATCAATGGTATCTCCACAAGATTGCCAGATCAAAAGTCCCACAAATAGGGTCAATATGGCAGTTCCTTTTTGAACAAAAAGACGCATAAATTATTCCAGGATTGAATTGATAAAATCTAAATAAGCAGGCATTTGCTCAGCTGATCCATCAAAATCAATCATCGGAGTGTCAACGCCACTCAATGCCGATCTCAAGTCATCACTCAGATCACCTGTGGTTAGAAAACCATCAGATGATTGACTGGCTGCAACTTCTAATGCTGTTGAATCGCCATTCTTGAATAATTCCAGATCGCCCGGTTGCAAGTTATTGATGGATGCTTTCGCATTGAACCGATCGGATAACGTGGAAACAGAAGGGTTGTTGTACACTGAATACAAGATCTTGGTCTGTTGAAACAAAGGCTCGTTCTTGTACGCGTTCTTTATATAAAACGGAATAAGACTGGTCATCCAGCCATGGCAGTGAATTACATCAGGTGGCCATCCAAATTTCCTAACCGTCTCGATGACTCCTTTGCAGAAAAACACCATGCGGTCTACATTATCATCAAAAGGCTTGCCTTCCGCATCGATAAATACCTCCTTGCGTTTGAAAAACTCCTCATTGTCCAGAAAGTAAACCTGCATCCTGGCTCCCGGTAAGGAAGCCACTTTGATGATCAATGGGTAATCATCATCATCTACGATGATATTCATACCAGATAAACGGACTACTTCATGCAGTTTATGTCTACGCTCATTGATCACACCAAAACGCGGCATTAGCATGCGCAGTTCAAAGCCATTATCGTTAAGAAAATGGGGTATTTTTTGCGTTACTTCAGAAATTGGTGAATCTTCCAGGTAGGGGCTCATATCCTGAGTGACTATCAGGACTCTCTTTTTACTCATATCTTATGATCCTTAATGATCTGTTTGCTCGAATAAGGTTGCAAAGATAGCATTATTTGCCGTCTTTTAAGGATTTAAACCAATCCAGCATTTCTGGATCCTTTCCATGAGAAGTTCTTACGAGGCCTATATCAATTCAGATTGCCATCATTTCACAAATGATACACTGTACTGACTATCGCCCAATAGCAGATTCAGCACATAGAATCCAGGAGCTAGAGTCTCAGTGCCAATCATTAACAATTGATCCTTGATCGCAGTTTGGCCCTTATCTAAGCATTGTCCCAAGGTATTCGTCATGCTCCAAGACAACAATTTTTCGCCTTCAGGCAAACCACTTACAAACAGGAGATCGGCCACAGGATTCGGATAAACCTTGATATCAGCATTGTCCAAAATCTTAATTCCCGTGTTGACTTCTATCAACACATTTTGCTGAATACAAGTAACACACGAATCTTGAGTTCTACACAAAATGACAGGATAATTGCCGGTAGTCGAGTATGAATGTGTTACAAATGGTCCTTGCTCATCGCTATTATCCCCAAGATTCCAGTTGTATTCTGATCCATCAGATGCTGCATCAAAATGTAAGACTGATCCAGGATAATATGGTCCCACTGGTGGACTTATTTGCATTTCAAGTAGATTTCCACTGTTTTGCATCGCAGGTACTACATACGCTGCCCTTCCACAAGGATTGGCATAATCGACCGCCCAATTATAGAAATATCGATATTGCTGTGATACCTGATCTTTCACTATCGAATTGTCCATCGTCAAGATATCTGATATCGAGTATGGGAAAACGCTTTCTGTATGAAATTTAAGGCCCTTTCCACTGCTCAATAGCAACACATAAGCACCTGTATCTGGTAGACTAAATCCAAGATCAACTTTGTTTATCCCTACTTTTAACCCCAGGATCGGTTTGATATTTAAGACTGCTTTTCCAGCTTTTCTGTAGAGGATAATGCTGCGAATGCCAGTTGCTTCGACTTCGATATCGACTGACTTTATGATCAAGGCTTGATGTGTGTGAAAGGAGATTCCTGCTGAATCATTTCCATACTCGGTGATCCCAACACTGTTTATGTCTGGCCCGACGAATTTTTTGTAATGCGCTTCTGCATAATAGGTCTGAGCTGTTGTTCCAACAGGAAATAGCGCCGGGTTTCCAGAGTTGAGTTTTGTCCCAGCTATAGGAGCATTGTACCAATCAACATAGGAAATACCATCAGTTGGTTTCACTTCCAGAGCAATTGACCCTGTTGTGCAAATACTTCCTTGCGGGTTGGCATAGATTTCCCCATTGATAGGCTCAAATGGCTGGATATTTATTTGAGTGCGAATGATATTATTCAACGGTCGGTCATCAGTAGCATCATCGACAATTAGCTTTGCCTCTAACACATATATGGCAGGGGGATAATCGGCAAATTGGTATTCAAAATGCATAATTCCGGGTTCAAAAGTAAATGCCGCCTCAGTTGAATTTGCCAATATTTGATCGCCTTCTTTCAATGTCCATTCGATATGACAATTTACACTGCCTTTGCCTAGATTTCCAATGGTAAGTTCTGCACGAGGATGGGTATTGCAGGTTGTCTGAGGACTAGCGAGACGAAATGTCTGCACATCAACCTGAGCAGCCACAATAACTTGCGCCACATTTCCGTGATCTATCAGATACTGATAAGCCTTGTCCAGTTGGATAATTCCCATTCCAAATGTATTGTCTTCGCCAACTACACCAAGGTCAAGAGCAGAAAAATAGAGTGCCTCTTTAATTATCGACCCTGGCAAATCTGGAAATGCCTGTTTAAGCAATACTACAGCTCCACAAACATGCGGCGAGGCCATCGAAGTACCTGAATAAAAGTCGTATTGTCCACCCGGAATACTTGATCTGACATCAACGCCAGGAGCTGAAACTTCCGGTTTGATCTGCAGCGACAGGTCATTAGAAGGGCATGGGCTTGGACCATGGCTTGAAAAATCGGCTATGGGCAATGCGTCTTTGTTGCCATCCAATGCACCTACGGCAAATGTATTTGTGAGATCAGTATTTATCATCGCTGGCTTTGTAACCGTACCTGCATTGGGGCCTTCGTTACCGTTGGCAAACACGACAGCCACACCTGCCAACTCAAGACTATTGAACACATATTTATAACCATTCTCGCAGCCATCTGGCACAAAAGGATTATGCCATGAATTGTTTATGGCATCAGGCATATCATCGATAGTATTTGGATTATTGTCAGGGTCCAGCGCCCATTCAAATGCGTCAACTAATGAACTAGTAGTCGTATCGACACCAATATTTGTCAAGCAAACACGCAGTGAAGGAGATGCCATCCATTTTGCCTCAAAAGCTACTCCAATCGTGTCGTGTGTCACCGGATCCAATCCCATTATGGTACCCGTCACATGGCTGCCATGTGCATCACAATCATAAGGAAATGGAACCTTAGTTTTGGCATAAAATGCCTGTGCATCTGGCACTTGATTGCCCCAATATTGCTCTTGGAGCGCAGGATGATATGGATCGGTGCCCGTATCGATGATGAATGCTTTGCGGCCGTATCCTGTATATCCAAGTGACCACATAAATGGAGCTTGTATCTTGTTCAACCCATTTTCTACTCCGCTGACTTTACGAGCCTTCGTCCGACTTATTTCATAAGGTGTCAACTCATCGGTTGGTATCGACTGTATCTGGCGTATTCCGGGCAATTGATCTAATGCCTGGATCAAGGAGCTGGGAGCCTGCACTGCTACTAGATTTGCTACATAGTAGGCTTTTAGACCCTTAGCTACCGCAAATTTTCTGATCACAGCGATGATTGGAGTTTGTGATTGAGCGGCCTGAGCTTTGAGCGCATTGATGACCTGCAGTGTTCTCGCAGAATTGCTCGTCTTCTCATCGCGAAATTTTGCTTCCCAAACTGCATAATCTAACTGATCTTGAATCAAGATCCATATTGGAAATAGTTGCCCGGGCTTCGCGCGGTCAATTTTTTCTTGTAGTTCAGCGGCAATATGTTGTTGAGCATTCAACGCTGAAGAGCAAATCAAAAGGACGGCTAGGAGTAAGAAATTACGCATGTTATTTAGTCTTAGGAATCCAAAATACGAATAAGAGCACTCTACAAGGCCAAAAGTTAAAAAAGTCCTGTCAGCAAAATTTTTTTAGTTGCTATAACGCAGCTTCAAGGCTGGCTCCAGCCTTGAATTACCTATTACTTTCAATTCAAAATGCTACTTGCATAGCATGGTCTTGATTTGGAATTCAACGGCGGCTCTAAGCATTTGCAACAAGCTTGGCGTTGTTGTAGTATATTGCGAGTAACTTACTTAATAACTATCAACATGAATACAATGATTTCAGCCGCAAAAAGGAACAGATTCCTTACGGTGGCGTGCTTCATGAGCCTTCTGCTATTTGGATCATGTGAAGCAACACGCAACTATCATTCCGGACGGATTGAGCCGGGATTTCTAAAGAACAAAGGGGAAGGAAACGTTAGTTTTGGAGCTGACATGGAAGATAATGAATTGGGACTCAACACCAATTTCACCTATGCAGTCACGGAGCACCTTGCTGTTCAAGGTGGATTGAGCTTCTACAATTCGAAGTTTTACCCCAACTATACGGTGTATGATGAAGTCGGACCTGTCAATGAAGATATAAAGCCATTGACAAAGGGCACAAGACTCAAACTCGGCTTGGGATACTACAGCAATTTTGGCAGGCGCAAGACTAGCTATATTGAAGTTATGGGCGGTGTCAATGCAGGTGCAGAATCATTTAGTTTCTACGATAACAATTTCAACACAATACGCAAATGGGATTACAATCCATTTTCGGCCCATTTACAGTTTTTGGTTGGCAAGAACTTTAAGAATCTAAGCTTGGCTCCAGGTATACGACTCACGAGTATTTGGTATGGCCAAAAAGTACCTCTAAGTGATGAAAACTATTATTACAACAATACCAATGACATCTCTTATGTAAAGGAAATGCTTTACGTAGAGCCCTTTTACGCAATGCGTTTCGGACCAGGTCCGGTCAAAATCAATTTTCAAGTGGGATTTTCAATTTCACCTTTTACCAATGATCTTTTTGATGTGTATTTCACACCAAAATTGTCGCTTGGAATTGGATATGTATTCGGAAGAAAAGATCCTGTGATTGACCCTGATATGGAATAGGGAAAAAGGAAAATTCAGATAAATTGGAACCCGTCCCAGCTTAGCAGGGACGGGTTTTTTAATGCTTGCTCTAGTATCGCAGTTTCTTAGCTTGTTTGGGCATGACAGGCATTTGGTCAAATACGCCTCCCAATTCAATTGTTCGACGTTCAATATCAGTCGACAGTACTCGCACTCTGATAGAATCTCCCATTTTGAGCACATTCCTACTTACTCGACCCACTGCCTTCAAGCGACTGTCATCCAATGTGTAGGGTTCGGGGAAGCGATCAAACGGCACCATGCCTTCGCACTTGGTTTCCTTAAGCGTTACAAATACTCCGCGCTCAATCATACCGCTAATCACGCCGTCAAATTCCTGTCCTACAAAATTGGACATATACTCGACCTGCTTGTATTTAATTGATTCACGCTCCGCTTCCATGGCTTTGCGCTCCTGTGCACTAATATGCTTGCATTGTTGCTCCAGGGCCTCCTTATTGACCCTGTAGTGAGTTTCGCCGAGATTGCGGGCGAGGATCCTATGAGCCAGAACGTCAGAATAACGCCTTATCGGGCTAGTAAAATGACTGTAATACTCGAAGGCAAGCCCATAGTGGCCAATATTGTTTGTTGAATATTCTGCCTTAGCCATCGTGCGAATTGCCAGTGGCAACAGCAGTTTAAGGACCTCATTTTCCTCAGATTTTACGACTAGGTCATTGAATGACTGTGCGATTTTGTCAGGAGTCGACAAATTGAATTTGATGCCGAATTCAGCAGCAAACAATGCGAAGTCGGCAAGCTTGGACGGATCGGGAAAATCGTGAATACGATAAACGAAGGGGACTTCCCCTCCTGTCTTGATTCCAGCGACATATGTAGCAACTTGCTTATTGGCAAGCAACATAAAGTCCTCGATCAACATGTGAGCGGCTTTGCGCTCCTTGACATACAATTCGATGGGCACTCCGTGCTCATCAAGCTTAAACTGAACTTCCTCGGTCTCAAAATTGATCGATCCATTCTTGAATCTCTCTTTGCGCAAAGCAAGCGCAATCCGGTTCAATTCCTTAATTTCATCGGCATAATCTCCAGCTTGGGCTTCGATTATCACTTGTGCCTCTTCGTAGCTAAATCGACGATCGCTGTGAATGATAGTTTTGCCAAACCATTCCTTTACAATCTTATCATTCTTGTTGAACTCAAAGATTGCGGAGAACGTGAGTTTGTCTTCATTTGGCCTAAGTGAACAGAGCTCATTGGAAAGCTTTTCGGGCAACATTGGCGACACTCGATCTACGAGATATACCGAGGTCGACCGCTTATAAGCTTCCTGATCTAATAATGTTCCTTCTTGAATGTAATGTGAAACATCGGCGATGTGAACTCCTATTTCGGTATGGCCATTCGGCAATATTTGAAATGAAATGGCATCGTCAAAATCCTTAGCATTGTAAGGATCGATTGTGAAAGTGGTGATCTCTCGTATATCACGACGAAGCGCAATTTCCTGCGGAGAAATGACGGTAGACAATTTAGCGGCTGCTGCTTCCACCTCTGGGTCAAATGACAACTCAAATCCTTTGTCGATGAGGATGCCTTTCATGTCGATATCCGAACTTCCTTGTTGGCCGAGTACTTCTGTTATTACTCCAATTGGATTTTTTCCAGGCTTTTCCGGCCATACTTTGACAGCTATAACCACGATATCTCCATCGTTGATTGAAATATCTTGGAGGGGATCAAGATCAATTCTGATGGAAGGATACACTCTGTCGGGGATGACAAATCCCGCTTTTTTGCTGACGAAATATTTGCCCATGAAATGGGTCTTGCCTCTTTCGAGGATGGAGACAATCTTTCCCTCTGGTCTACCCCTACGTTGATTCGGAACAATTTCAACTCTTACAGTATCGCCATTCATGGCACCGGCGAGGTTACGAGCAGGTACGAATATATCCTGATTTGTGCCTGGCATGATGACAAAACCATCACCACGTTGCGTGACATCCAGTTTGCCTTCATTTGACTTGCCGCCAGGGGCCTTTAAGCTCATGACCTTGCTGTGGTGAAAAAACAATTCGCTTTCGGTCATCTGCAGTTCACCTGCAGTTTTGAGCTGATCGAGGGCATGTTTGATCGAATCTTTATTGTTGGAGATCTGAAGCTTTATGCCCAGATGCTTTGCGGACAGTTTCTTAGCGGGATTAGCTCTAAAATATTTCGAAATTTCAATTTTCAGTTCGAAGGCGCTTAGCTTTTTTCCTTTGTGTTTATGCATTACGATTTTTAATTATATGAAAAGCCTTTTTAATCAGGCAGATCTTCATTAAGTGAAAAAACAATGTCGCCATCAGGCAACATTTCGATGGTGTAGGACCTTGAAGTCCCCGCATCATAGGCTGTATGATGGTCAGTATTGCTACCTCGCACGACTTGAATACTGAGATCAGGTTCGATTGTAGCAACCGCCTGCTGAATAATTTCTCCATTTACCTTGATTCCTGCAATTGATTTCTTGGCTATCAGGTCTCCGGTCTTGCTGTATGTCGCGAGATAGTAATTGTAGTCAAGCAACCCTGCTTCCCAATATACAAGTGCAAAGAAGTCGACTACTCTTGGCAGCCTGAAACAAGCAATGTATTCGCTGATATCATCGTCGGGTTTTGCTCCTAGGAATTGCTCACATACTAGCAGTGGCAATGGCCTATTTTGCTCGCTGAAGATGAGGTGCGATTCATCATTCAGTGTTACAGGCAGTTCAATTTCAGGGAAATATTCCAGGAAATGGTCAAAACGTACAGTATCTGGGGCGGACATAAATTCAAATAAGTTATACTGTAAAAATACTTCAATATCAATAGTATGTGATTTTTTTATATGTATTTTTTCATTAAATCTTCGAAAACCTAACAATATAGCTTCGACCTCAATTTCGTATCCAACATTGCATATTCTATAAGCAAACACAAAGCAAGCGAATTTGTTTAATATCAGAAAGTTGTATTTAGATTAATTCTAAATAAACCCCTGATATTGAGCCCATTTTAACAATAGGTCATGAAAGTGTCAGGGTTTGATAACTTTGTCGACCTTCTTACACATCCAGATTATCAAGTCTTATGAGCTGGTTTCGCCATTTCAACCATTCTTCCATCGGACAAAAAGTGTCTATGGCCATCACAGGTCTGTTCCTGTGCTCCTTTCTGATAATACATCTTATTGGAAATTTGCAGATATTCAAGCAGGACCACGGATTGGCATTCAATCAGTATGCTGTGCTGATGACCACCAACCCATTTATCAAATTGGTTTCGTACGTCCTGTATATTTCGATCTTGTATCATGCTATCAAAGGTCTCTTGATGACTGCATACAACCGCAGTGTAAGATCGCACGGATACGCTGTTAATCCTGGAAATGCCACTAGCGCTTGGTCTTCGAGAAATATGGGTATTCTAGGTACTATTGTATTGATATTCTTAGTAGTACACATGAGTGATTTTTGGTTCCAATACAAATTTGGTCATATACCGTACACTCAGTATGACATAAGTACCGCTACAGGTGATGTGCAGGCTTCGGCTTTTACCGGTCAAATGCACGAAAAAATGTCAGACCGAATGGCAACCGCTGACACTCGAGTGATCGTAGCCAAAGACTTATATATGGAAGTGTACGAAAGCTTTAAGGAATGGTGGTTGGTTCTGCTATACGTCATTGCTATGACAGCTCTGGCATTTCACCTTACACATGGATTCAAGAGTGCATTTCAATCATTGGGTTTGAATCATCGGAAGTATAACAGGCTGATCCATTGGATCGGTGTAGTCGGATTTGGCATATTGATCCCCATTGCATTTGCTGCGATGCCGATCTATTGCTATTTCAAAGGCTAACCATTTTAATTCATCATTTAGGATATCACTCAATAATATCATATGGAGTTGAATGCAAAAATACCGGCGGGCAAAATGGAGGACAAATGGACTGACTACAAAGGTCATGTCAATTTGGTCAACCCTGCCAACAAGCGCAAGCTGGATATCATCATTGTAGGTACTGGCCTAGCAGGAGCCTCAGCAGCAGCAAGTCTCGGCGAAATGGGATATCAAGTGAAGGCATTTTGCTTTCAGGATAGCCCGCGCAGAGCGCACTCAATTGCAGCTCAAGGCGGTATCAACGCTGCCAAGAACTACCAAAATGACGGAGATTCAGTATTCCGTCTATTTTATGACACCGTGAAAGGAGGAGATTATCGCTCTCGTGAAGCAAATGTGCATCGCTTGGCTGAAGTCAGCAACAATATTATCGATCAATGTGTAGCTCAAGGCGTGCCCTTTGCAAGAGAATATGGTGGCTTACTTAGCAATCGCTCCTTTGGAGGAACGCAAGTTCAACGCACATTTTATGCCGCAGGCCAGACAGGCCAGCAACTGCTGATTGGTGCCTATAGCGCCCTTGAGCGTCAAGTTGCTCTAGGCAATGTGACCATGTATAGTCGTCATGAAATGCTAGATATCGTCAAAGTCGACGGCAAGGCACGTGGCATCATAGCCAGAGATTTGGTCAATGGCAAGTTGGAACGCCATGCAGGACACGCCGTTTTGTTATGCACTGGAGGTTACGGCAATGTATTCTTCCTATCTACCAACGCCATGGGCTCCAATGTTACTGCAGCCTGGAAGGCACACAGACATGGTGCCTTATTTGGCAATCCATGCTTCACACAAATCCATCCCACATGCATACCGGTATCTGGTGAGCATCAGTCCAAATTGACCTTGATGTCAGAATCCCTGCGAAATGATGGACGTATATGGGTACCAAAAACAAAAAACGATAACAGAAAAGCTATTGACATACCTGAAGAGGAAAGAGACTACTACCTCGAGCGCCGATATCCAGCATTCGGCAATTTAGTGCCTAGAGATGTTGCTTCTCGTGCTGCCAAAGAGCGATGCGATGAAGGCTATGGCGTGGGAACAAGCAAAATGGCTGTTTATCTGGATTTCGCTGACGCAATACTGCGATATGGCAAGATCGAGGCGGGCAAAAAGGCCCTGGAAAATGTCGTCACTGAGGACCTGATTGTCATGGGCAAAGAAGTTGTCAAGGAGAAATATGGCAACTTATTTGACATGTATGAAAAAATCACTGGCGAAAACCCCTACGAATTGCCAATGCGGATTTACCCCGCTGTGCACTATACCATGGGTGGATTGTGGGTGGATTACGAACTTATGACCACTGTTCAGGGCCTTTATGCCTTGGGCGAAGCAAATTTCTCAGATCATGGAGCTAACCGTCTGGGAGCATCTGCTTTGATGCAGGGATTGGCTGATGGGTATTTTGTAATTCCTTACACGATTGGCAACTATCTGGCAAACGAAATACGCTCTGGCGAAATTTCAACTGCTGATGCAGCTTTTGAAGAAGCAGAATTGGAAGTCAAAACTCGAATAGACAAATTGATGTCGATCCAAGGCACACATACTGTGGATTCATTTCACAAGCGCCTTGGCAAGATCATGTGGGATAAATGTGGAATGGCGCGCAATGCTGAAGATTTGGCAATAGCGATCCAAGAAATCAAAGCACTTCGTGAAGAATTTTGGAGAGATGTCCGTATTCCAGGCGATGCATTTAGCTTCAATCCCGAATTGGATAGAGCTGGTCGAGTAGCTGATTTTCTCGAATTGGGAGAATTGATGTGCAAGGACGCTCTTCACCGCAATGAAAGTTGCGGAGGTCATTTCCGTACAGAATATCAGACTGCTGATGGAGAGGCCTTGAGGGATGATGAAAACTTCAGCTATGTGGCAGCGTGGGAATATCGAAGTCCGGGTGATTCGGAATTGATCCGCGAATCATTGCAATTTGAAATTGTCAAGCCGACACAACGTAGTTATAAATAAACCTAAACGCAATTAGTATTACTATGCGGTTAACATTAAAAATCTGGCGCCAAGCCAATGCGAAATCAAAAGGAAATTTTGAATCCTATCCAATCGATGGGATATCGCAAGAAATGTCGTTTTTGGAAGTGATCGACGTGCTCAATGAGTCCCTCGTTGATGCTGGAAAAGATCCTGTAGCATTTGACCACGACTGTCGTGAAGGAATTTGCGGAGCTTGCTCTATGCATATTAACGGCCGACCTCACGGTCCGTGGCAAGGTACTACGACCTGTCAATTGCATATGAGGGCTTTCAAAGAAGATGAAACGATCACAGTGGAGCCTTGGAGAGCGAATGCGTTTCCTGTCATTAAAGATCTTGTGGTGGATCGCAGTGCTTTTGATCGCATCATTCAAGCAGGAGGCTTCGTATCAGTCAATACTGGAAATGCTGTCGATGCCAACGCAATTCCAATAGCGAAAGATGCAGCGGATCTGGCATTTGCGGCAGCGTCCTGTATCGGATGTGGGGCCTGCGTTGCAGTCTGCAAAAATGCATCAGCGATGCTCTTTACTTCGGCTAAAGTCTCGCACTTAGCGCTTTTGCCACAAGGGGAGCCTGAGCATGAATCAAGAGTGCAAAATATGGTCGATCAAATGGACAAGGAGGGTTTTGGTACTTGTACAAATACCAATGCTTGTGAAGCTGCCTGTCCGAAGGAAATCTCTGTTGAAAATATTGCCCGTATGAATCGCGAGTACATGAAAACCATGTTTACGCATCTGTAAGGAGTTTATTTCTCTCTTTCAGTTACATAATTGACCAAGTCTCTAAGTGAATTTCTCGCTGGATTATCTGGCAATTGATCCAATAGTTCAAACGCTTCCTGCGTGTATTGTTCCATTTTCTGAGTCGCATATGCGATGCCGCCAGATTGGTTAATAAATGTGATTACCTCTTTGATAACAGCAGCTTTGGTACTCTTATTCTTAATTAGGTATATGATATGCTTCTTGGTCGCAGCATCAGCCTGACTCAATGCATAAATAATCGGCAGAGTAAGTTTCTTTTCTTTAATGTCAATACCGCGTGGTTTCCCCACATCGTCAGTTCCAAGGTCAAATAAATCGTCTTTGATTTGAAATGCAATGCCGATTTTTTCACCAAACAATCGTAGGTGCTCCGTCATAGCTTCATCTTGGCAAGCCGAATATGCACCGGCAGCACAAGCACGGGCAATTAGGGAAGCAGTTTTCTGCCTAATAATATCAAAATATACTGATTCGTGAATATCAAGTTTTCTAGCTTTTTCCATTTGCAGTAGCTCACCCTCAGCCATCTCTTTGACAGCCTCTGACATGATCTCGAGAAGACGAAATTCCTTGGCCTTGAGCGCCGAAAGCAGCCCCTGTGAGAATAAATAATCCCCTACTAGCACTGCAATCTTGTTTTTCCAGAGGGCGTTGATAGAGAAGAAACCTCTACGCTCAAATGAATCATCTACGACATCATCATGCACCAGAGTCGCAGTATGCAATAGTTCAACTAGTGAAGCTGCAACATGGGTTGACTCCCTCACTCCTCCACAGACTTCAGCACTTAGAAATACAAAGATCGGCCGTACTTGCTTGCCTTTGCGCTGAACTATATAGTATGTAATTCGATCTAGCAGCGGCACCTGACTCTTCATCGACTGTCGAAAATGTTTTTCGAAAGCTTCCAAATGATTGGCAATTGGTGCCTTTATGCGATCAAGCTTTCCAGCCATGCGTTGAATTATCGTTCCCGATCTGCGGGTACTAACACAAGATACAGCACAGGAGGTAATTGCACCTATTAGTTCGACATTTCAGATATCCATATACCAACAGATCGGGGATATCAATATCACATTTCACAACATATTAAATATTTTACTTACGCTTATCATGCTGATTTACCATATTCTGCATGAAGTTAGAGACTTTTAATATCTAATAATATTGCTTATATTTGCGCAAGGCTCAGGTCAATTCCCGCCTTAAGATGTGCTAGAGATATTCCGCAGAAATCATTTTGGCAACAATATTTTTTTGTTGCTCTATATCGGGCTCTTTCGTTTTGCCTCTTTTTTGGACAACCCTACCTGGTCAGCTCCACCTAAGGGCTATGGCAGTACATGGCTATTCAGTTGGATAGGCAGTAGCAGCACAACGGCCGATATCATGGCACTGCTCCTACTCTTCATTCAGGCCATCTTAATAAATTATGTTGTTGGTCATCACAAACTCACCTACGAACACTCAATGTTTCCGGGTATTGTGTATGTTCTATTGATGAGTTTCTTTCCCGAATTTCAGCATCTGTCGCCAGTATTGTTGGCCTCCACTTTTCTACTGATCGGACTATCAGATGTATTTGAATGTTATCAAAAAGGAGATGCTGCACCTAATGTATTCAACGCTGGTCTGATGCTTGCCCTTGCATCATTCTTCTACGCTCCTTCCATATATCTGATATTGGCATTTTACCTCGGCTTCGTCACTCTTAAATCGTTCAGGATTAAAGAAATCTTGCAGTTTGTGATCGGATTTGTCATTCCACATTTTTTGCTGTTTGTAGTAGCTTACTGGAATGATACTATCGGTGACTATGTGCAGTATCAATGGGTCCAACCCTTTGGTATCATTCACTCTTTCCCGATTCCTAATCGATATATTTTCATCAAGATTGGCCTATTTCTAGTGCTTGTAATGGCGTCATTTATCAATTATAGCAATCTTACCACCAAGACATACATACACGTCAAAAAGAAACTGGATGTCACCTATTGGCTGATGGTGATCGCTGCAGCTGGCATTTTCCTACAGCCCGAATTTACCCTCGCAGACTTTCAGATTTTGTGCATTCCCTTGGCTATTTTCATCGGCGCCACGCTATTGCAAATAAAAAATAAGCTGCTAGCAGAAATTATCCACCTCCTTATCTTGGGGATGATATTATCTTTGCAGTACTTATTGTATTGACAGCCCATTGCACACCGGCTAATTCCTAATTTATGAAGTTTGGCGTAGTAGTCTTTCCAGGATCCAATTGTGATCACGATATTTTCCATGTCCTTGGCGACGTATTAGGTCAAGAAGTCTTGCCATTATGGCATAAAGACACTGATTTGAATCAATTTGATTCAGGTGATTGTATCATTTTGCCTGGCGGTTTTTCATTTGGAGATTATCTACGCTGTGGTGCCATAGCCAGCTTTAGTCCATTGATGCAATCTGTCAAAGCATTTGCCGACAAGGGAGGCTATGTCCTTGGTATTTGCAATGGTTTCCAGATACTCTGCGAATCGAGATTGTTGCCTGGAGTACTACTTCGCAATAAGAATCAAAAATTCATCTGCAAGAATATCTATCTGAAATCAGAGACTCAGCATTCGCTGATCACACAGTCCATACCAGATGACTTAGTCCTTCAGATACCAATTGCCCATGCTGAGGGGCGATATTTCGCTGAAGACAATACGCTGCAGCAATTGAGAGACAATGACCAGATCCTCTTCACATATTGTGATGCCAATGGGGACGCTTCTGATAATGCAAATCCTAATGGAGCTAGTATGCACATCGCCGGCATTTGCAATGCTGAGCGCAATGTATTTGGCATGATGCCGCATCCTGAACGTGCTTCAGAGGTTGCTATGGGCAATTCCGATGGCCTATTGTTGTTTAAGTCCATCTTAAAGCAGATGGAGGTCGCCGTTTGAGAGATCTGTGATTCTTAAATTAATATTAGGCTCGTACCGGGTTTGTTATTTATTTCATAATCTTTCCAGCCTCCATTCATTTATCCCTATTTTTGTTGCGATCTTACTTTCTGCCCAATTTGAATCTTCTCTTTATGACTCTTACTACCAAAGCATTTAGTTTCACTGCATTTTGCATTTTCCTGACTGTAAGCCTTAGCGCGCAGATATACAATCCGGTAAAATGGAGCACGGAATTAAAGAAAACTGGAACTGATCAATATGATCTGATCTGGAAAGCAAAAATCGATGAGGGTTGGTCCGTTTACACTCAATATCTTCCAAACGACGATGGCCCTGTGCGGACCTCACTCAATTATGACAAAAGTGATGGATATACTTTGGTAGGCAAAGCTACTGAGGCAGGAGGCAAGAAAGAGGGATTTGACCCAATCTGGGAAATGAATGTTGTCAAATTTTATCATGAGTTCATTATCACTCAAAAAATCAAAGTAAGCAAAGGAGCTCCAGTCATCAAAGGCTACCTTAATTTCATGGTTTGCGACGCAACCAAATGTCTTCCTCCATCTGACTTTGACTTCTCATTTGCAATTCCTGCTGGACTTGGCGCCAATGATAATTTAAAAAAAAACGAAACTGAGGTAGCTGCCGTAGATTCTGCCGCACAAACGCCCATTGTTAGCGCAGGAACTGATTCTGCTGCAGTTGCTGACATTACGTCAAATGCTGTTCCTCTAGGTAAAGCCTCCTTATACCCCATACCTGTTGTTGATCTAAATCAACCGGTAGGAGCATGCGAGACAGCCGGGGAAGCGGCAGTTGAAGGCAAAGGCATATTTGCCATATTCATTCTTGGATTTCTGGGCGGATTGGTGGCCTTACTAACACCTTGTGTTTTCCCAATGATTCCTTTGACTGTGAGCTTCTTTACTAAGAGGAGTAAGGACTCGAAAAAAGGGAAAGTCAACGCATTTCTGTACGGATTCTTTATCCTTGCAGTGTACCTTTTGATCAGTATTCCATTCCATTTACTAGACTCTGTCAATCCGGATATCCTCAACGATATCTCAACTAATGTGGCGCTGAATGTTACATTCTTTGTGGTATTTATGTTTTTTGCCTTTTCCTTTTTTGGCTACTACGAACTGACCTTACCTTCTAGATTTACCAACAAAGTAGCCAATGCTGAAGGTGTTGGTGGCATATTGGGCATATTTTTCATGGCATTGACACTTGCTTTAGTTTCATTCTCATGTACTGGACCCATATTGGGGACCTTACTTGCCGGGGCTATGAGTTCAGACGGAGGAGCATGGCAACTGACCGCAGGTATGGGTGGTTTTGGCTTGGCCTTAGCATTCCCATTTGCCCTATTTGCAATGTTCCCAGGTTGGATGAAATCCCTTCCAAAATCAGGTGGATGGCTGACAACGGTCAAAGTTGTACTGGGATTCCTGGAACTGGCCTTGGCTTTCAAATTCTTATCTAATGCAGATTTAGTCAAACATTGGGGTTTGCTAAAAATTGAGCCATTCCTCGCTTTGTGGATATTGATATTCATTGGGCTCACCCTCTATCTATTTGGCAAAATCAAATTTCCACATGATGACCCAATCAAGAAATTGTCGATCACACGTAAAATTTTAGGCACTTTCTCATTAGCTTTTGCTTTATATCTCGGTTCGGGATTCATATTCAACAAGGATACTAATACCTGGACTTCACTTACTCTATTGAGTGGAATGGCGCCACCCGTTGGCTATTCAATTTTCCATCCAAAGGAATGCCCGCAAAACTTGGATTGTTTCAAAGATCTTGACGAGGGCATAGCATTTGCCAAAAAAGTCAAGAAGCCCATTATGATCGATTTCACAGGCCACGCATGTGTCAATTGCCGAAAAATGGAGGAGCATGTATGGCCCGAAAAGGAAGTATATAGCAAGATCAAGAATGATTATGTCTTGATTTCATTGTATGTGGATGAAAAGATCGAGTTGCCTGCCGACCAGCAAGTGGAGGTAGATATTAAATCCGGTGGCAAGCGTACTTTGCGTACTGTCGGAAACAAATGGTCACATTTCCAGACGGAGTACTTCAACAATAATTCGCAGCCATACTATGTATTATTGAGCCCTGATGGCAAATTGCTAAATCATCCTATCGGTTATACTCCAGAATCGGGTGACTATGCATCGTTTCTCGAATGTGGAATCGAGAACTATAAGGAACTGAAATCTGGCAAAAATGAGATAGGAATGCAATAGGGAAAACCACATTGTATATAGAATATTAAGTATGTGTGAACAGAACAAAGTTTATCCCTAACTTTGAGTGTTATAAGCAAGAAAAGCTTCTAATAATTTTGACAACTAAAACAGAAAATGATGAAGCAAGTATTTTTAAGTTTTGCAATGTGTGCGTTCCTATTTAGCGCCTGCAAAAACAATTCGAGCCAAGCAGACAAGATGGATGAAGCTGCTGATAAGATGGAAGAAGCAACCCAGGACTTGGAAGTGGCAGCTAAGAGAACAGCAGATTCAACCAAAATTGCATCTGAGACTGCAGACGAAAAGGCGGTAAGAGAATTGAAATTAGCAAGAGAATCCTTCAAAAATCGTGTGGCACAATTGCATGAGGCAATTAAAACTGCTACTGGAGAGGAAAAAGCTAAACTTGAAAACGAACTTGAACTTTTGGAGGCAAAGGGTAAAGGAGCAGGTTACGACAAGTAGTCTATTGCTATGATAATTTTGAACAAAGGTTATCTCATCTAAAAAACTGCAGACAAAAAAATTTCGTTAAATTTACTCAACCATAAACTCAAATAAAATGAAGAAAGCAATTTTAAGTTTTGCCGTGTTCGCACTTCTATTCACCGCTTGTAAGAACAATTCGAGCCAAGACGAAAAGATGGAAGATGCCGGCGACAAAATGGAAGAAGCAGCTGGCGATATGAAAGATGCAGCCGAAATGACTGCCGACTCTATTGAAGCTGGTACAGAGAGAGCCGCTGATAACGTAAAAGCTGAGATGAAATCTTCAAAGGAAGTATTCGAGGCTGAAGTCGCCCAATTGAAAGAGCAGATCAAAAACGCAAGTGGTGAAGCAAAAGCTGACTTGGAAAAAAAGTTACAGGATCTAGAAAGAAAGGGTAAAGCAGCAGGATTTTAATCCTATTCATTGCCAATAGAAAGAAAGCCGGTTTATCCGGCTTTTTTTTTGCGTAATATTTAACTCTGAAAATATTAGAACTTGACTCTTCAAAAATTTGCAAAAAAAGATTTCAAAGTATTACAGGACTGGTCCACAGACCAGGATATATTGTGGCAATTTGCAGGCCCAAATCTGGCCTTTCCTCTATCAGAACTCGATATGCAGTATTTCTTATTGGAATCCTCGAAAGGCTTTGCATTTTCCCTATTTCTAGACTCTGAGGCTAGCCAAATGGTTGGTTTCGGTCAAATATTGAACTTCGCAGGTGATGCTTCAAGGTTAGGACGATTAATTATTCACCCTGAACTGCGCAATCAGGGCTTCGGAAGAATCCTAATCAATCTACTTATTGAAAAGACCATTTCGCTATATCCGAGCATTGAATGCATAGACCTTTATGTCGCGGATTCAAATACTTCTGCACGAGCTTGCTATGAATCTGTCGGCTTTGATTATTTGACCGACAAGCATGTTGACATTACTTTTGGGGATCAGCTCCAAAGATTGCTGAGGATGAGGAAGAATTTGGGTTGATTTTAGTGGAGATATTTGGTGGGATTGTCGGCGAAATAATTTTAAGGAATTAATCTAGTATATTGACTTACGAATTTACAATGATTACAACTTCGTTATTCGCCAATATGCATTCATTATAAAATGCAAGCATTGGTTCTAAATACAAATACAATTCCTCCATCACGCTATCATCGAGCAAGATTTCAAGTTCCTCACGGACTTCTTCCCTTAACGAATCAAAGTATTCTTGGGCATTATCCTGGTTATCAAATCCGATGGAATTTAAGAAACCAGCAAGGTTAATAAGGTCATTTCTATCCAAATATCCAACTATTTGGTAGTCTTCTAAATCATCATCACGATTCACTATTGCACTGGAATGCTCTGGATTGCCAAAAATTGCAAAAGTGCGAATGTCCTTTTCGCTCGTCAAAGGATTCACCTTATCACTTAAAAATATTGCTAATTCCTGATAAATCTTGTAAAGGTCAAAAGCCTTTGCATCTGCTAAAATCTCTACAATAATATTTTCGGCATCATGCCTGGCATTTACAGAATACAAATGAAGCCCTGTATCTCCAAAAAAAGATGGTTTTTCTTCGTTAAATTTGATATCTATCAGTTTTGCCTTCAAACTTACATGCATTTAATTCATCTTCTCAGAAATAGAGCTAATCAACTTCAATATTCTAGGAGTAATATCATATGGTGGTTTCATGATACTATCATTTGATACTATCAAATATAGCAATTTCAGCTGAAATACCACTCCAACAAATCGCTGCAACCAGCTACAGGCTGCTTAGTTGCTCAAATACGAAACGCAATATGAATCGGACTATGGTCACTATGCTCAATCCAATCCTCATACGTAGCGATGTCAAAACTTACAAGCCGATCTAGTAGATCCCTTGAGACGAAGCAATAGTCAAGATGATATGGCTTCAGTTGATTCTTGTAGAGGTAAAATGTTGGGTGAATTTCCTTCCCCTGCTCCGCAGCAAATTTATGATGATAGATACTGTGAATATTCTTCTCAGCAAGTCTTTTTACCAAGTCAGAGTGATTGCCTACTCGCCCCTTTCGATCCCATATCGTATTGCTATTGAAGTCCCCAACTAGGATAGTTGAATTGACTAATAGATCCTGATAATGCTCAATTGCTTGCCAAATTTGCATAACGTAACTCAACCTTCGATCAACCTTATCATCCATTGCCCATATAGCAAATATGGTAAATGACTCTAATCCATTACTTACTTTTAATGGCAATATGTAGCGAAATTTTGGATCAAATTGGGGCAATAATTCAATGGTATAATCCGAATATGAGAATATTCCAATCCCTTTGTGTCTGTTGTCTCCATGCCAATAAAAATCCTTTGGTTTTGGAATAGCGTCTGCAAATTTCAATTTACCAGGATGTTCACATTCTTGCACAATAAGTATATCAGGTTGCATCTTCAATATGAATTCTGCCTTTTTTCTAAACGCTCCCTGACAATTCCATGTGATTAATCGCATTATAGTATTGTTCGATTGTCATTTCAATACTCAAAAAACAAATCTACTAAAAGTTGCCCCATTATATCGGCACAGTCCTGCTCCTTCTGCGCCAACCAAAAATCACCTTTACTATTGCAGTTAAATCGCTTTAAGCGACTGGAATTGTATGACAAGCGAATATGAGTGTGAGGCGTGAGGAAATATGGTACTAGGCGCTAGGTACTAGGTTTCCGAAATGCCGAAAAACCATAATTGATCAAATATGTCCTTCAAGTCCCTCAAAGCGGTCATTTGTTCACGGAGTCACCATCCGTTCAAACGACCACACAAAGCATTGCGTGGCTACGATCTTTCTACATGGATATTTTGGTAACACCAAAAATGGAAGGTCACGACCTTCAAATCATGAAAATAAAATGGCACATGGCTTAAGGCCTATGGAAACAACCATGACGATCTCTTCTACTAAGCAACTAATCAACTACACATTTCTTCAAATCATCAAATTCTCTTGATTCTACTCCTTCACTACCATTTCACGTTTGATCACTCGACCAGCATCGTCTCTAAGGGTAATACTATATACACCCGCTGGCAAACTTGAAAGGTCAAATGATTGCACATTCTTTTGCTCAGCAATGGTTTCGCCCGTAATTGTTGATATTTGAATATTGGCGGTAGTGCTAAAATAGATTTGTCCACTACTTGGATTTGGATAAATGTCAATAATTGTATTTAGTGATAAGGGGGCAATTGCAGTGAGGCCGCCATTGGTAGTTTTTAATATCTTCCCATTTTCACCGCAGGCATATCCAGTCCATTCGTCGACAAAATCGATTGAATTAATCCCATTAAATAACTCGCTATTTCCACCACTTGCATCGACAAATGTAGCGCCCCCGCTAGAGGTCTTATGGACTTGGCCCCAACCACCAATATAGCCTATTTCCGTGTTTATGAAATCGAGATTATAGTTTTGAAATTCATTGTTTGCAACCCATTTATCGCCTCCGTTTGTTGTTTTGCCGAGATATCCACTATACCACCCGCAAGTATAAACTGTATCGCTATTGGGAAATACGGCCAAATCTTCAAGCACATTGAACAATTCACCCGCTTGCACTGATGCTGTATCAGTAATATGCCAGTTTAGGCCCCCATCGTTAGTCTTGACTACATATCCTCTTGTAATAGCGTAACCTGTGTAAGCATTGATCATCGCAATTTTCTTAAAGTCAACACTCCATATATAGGACTCGGCATTTCCAATTTTCCAAGTAATTCCGGCATTTTTGCTACTTGCGAGGTAACCGTCAACGTAATCTTTGGTTCCTCCAACCCACAATGCAGCACTATTTAGGGCAAATACGGAATGGAGATTAATTCTCTCCGCAGAATCCAAAAATGTGCAATTCCATATATCCCCTCCATCCATTGTATGACAAATGCTACCCGAATCGCCTACCACCCATCCTTCGAGCTCTGATATGAAATATAGGTCACTAAAATTCACACTCAATCCGGTATTCTCAAAGCTCCAATCACTTCCACCATTACTTGTTTTCAAAATTGTGCCATTGTTTCCAATAACATATCCCGTCTCTGCTGTTGGAAAAAATACCTCATTGAGAACTTCAGAGGTACCTGAATTAAGGGTTGTCCATTGCGCGTTTGCCAAATGAAAGGAAAATAAAAGGGATATCAGCAGGGCATTTTTCATTTTCGTTTTGCTTGAATGATTTGTATTGTTCAGAAGTACGAGGGAATCGCCTCAGGGGTTGGTAGAGAAAGAATGGTTGAGAGTTGAGAGTTGAGAGTTTAAAGTTTAGAGTTTAGGGTCGAATTCGATCAATTCGAGTCCACAAATGTCATTCGGGTCCTGCAGGTCCTTCAAAGAGCGCAAAAGCCTGGCAAGTTTGGGATGACTGTCTCTGCATTTAAAAAGCCACTTCGTCAGTGGTTTCAAACCCTGACGAAGTTTTAACAACATGAAAAGCAATCAACACTTTAACCATAGTCTGCTCTTCGAAATGCAGTTCTTCAGGCCTCTCCCGCGTGCTAATTCTTTATACGCTTAAGCCACTGAAGGGATCCTATCTTCAGGGTAAGCAGCACCTGTTCGTCAGGTTACTATTTGCAACTTCGTCAGGGTTTGAAACCACTGACGAAGTCATCTCATCATGCACATGCTGCTACCTGACGAAGTCTTTACATCGTGTCAAGATTTGAGCTCAAAGCCAATTTTGCGGCTTGGACAAAAAAGTAAAGGGAATCAAAAGAACCAAAAGAATCGGCAGATTCAGTAGTTGTTTTAAAAACTTTTCCAAAGTTTGAAACTTTGGAAAAGTAAATACGTTTCGATCGCTCTTGGTAACATACAAACTTCGTCATGGTTTGAAACCACTGACGGAGTCATCTAATCACGCGGATCATGCTGCCTGACGAAGGGTTTTCATCGTGTCAAGAATTGATTTCGTGGCCGATAAACGACCGTATAAGCAATCTCCGTTTGGCTCCGCAATGCCTGCAGGCATTAGTCAAATTAGCCATAGCGGCCTAAGTCCTATGGCGTAGGGCTTAGGGAAACAGCCAAATAGTAGTGATACAACTAAGCAACTAATAGGTTCTGCCTTCAACTAAACAACTCATCGACTAAGCAACTAAACTTAGCGCAGCGACTTTCAACTCATCAAATCATCGCATCATCAAATCATCAAAAAAAGGTTCTGGAAAGCCAAATTCGATCAATTCGAGGCCACAAATGTCATTCGAGTCCTGCTGGTCCTTCAAAATGCGCTTTTTCGAGTTCAAAGCTAGTTTTGTGGCTTGGACAAAAAAGTAAGGAGGCAATAGTGGCACTGAAGGCTCCCGATTTTATGTCGCCACTTACAGGGCTCTAATAGAACGGGAAAGCTGACCGTGGGCGCTGCCCGCGGCTAAGATTTGACGCCTCTTCCAGGACTAAGAATGACGTTCGATCTGAACAAGCATCCTGCTAATAAGAGGGTAAGGGCAAGCCTTACCCCTGCCTAGTTTCAATACAACTATATACATCATATTGAGCATATTCAAGATGCATCTTTGTGGGGTCATTCTCCTTACCTCCATTAACTCTAGATTCTCATTCCCTGGCCTAAAGGACGGGGCTATTGATTCTCCCATAAATGGTGCCCTGTTTCTGTGCACCAAAACCCCTATCATTTCGTTAATTCCCTAAATTAATCGATGCCAAGCGCGCGCTTGTCGAGAAAATAGCACCGAATTAGAAGCTTTTACATGAAAATGACAAACTTGTCTGCTGATTGTAAACCTAGTTCAGGCATATAAATCCCCCCTCTATGAAGAATATACTTTGCTTATTTTGCCTGACTATGTGCAGTTTTACAATGTTTGCGCAAGGCAATCGGCTCGACCTCAAAGGCCGTGTAACTGATACCCTGGCAAATCCACTTCCTTCCGCAACGATCATGTTGCTATCTCCTTCCGATTCCACTTTGCTGAGCTTCGGCAGAACTAATAACGACGGGACTTTCCAGCTAAGCAATGTCAAACGCCAACCATATCTTCTCAAAATTACTTTCGTAGGATTCATCCCCTACCAAAAAGCCATCCTCAATAATCCCGACGCCAACGGCGAAATGGGTCTCATACAATTGACCGAAATCGCATCGCAACTCATGGAAGTGGTCATCAAGGCAGCAAAAGCTCCCATGTCGATCAGAGGAGATACCATCGAATACGATGCCACTACTTTCAAAGTTCCTCCAGGATCAACGGTCGAGGATTTGCTGAGGAGATTGCCAGGTATACAAGTAGACGCCAATGGCTCTATCACTTCAGAAGGAAAAGGAGTCAACAAGGTAACTGTTGATGGTAAAAGATTCTTCGGAACTGACCCCACCGCCGCTACCAAGAATCTACCTGCTGAGGGGATTTCCAAGATTCAAGTGTTTGACGAAGTCAAGGAAGAGGAAAAACTTACCGGCATCAAATCTGGCCAGTCAGATAAGACGATGAATCTGGAGCTTAAAGAGGAATTTAAGAAGGGAGGATTTGGAAAAGTTACCGCAGGTATAGGCACTGAGGATAGGGCAGAAATTAAAGGGAATTACAACAAATTCAACGAAAAGGAGCAATTTAGCATCATTGGTGCTGGCAACAACACAGGAAGAAATGGACTTTCCTGGAATGATTATCAAGATCTGAGAGGATCACAAAGTTTCAATTGGAATGACGATGATGCCGATTATGGCTTCAATTCCGGCGGTGGATTCCGTTATAGCTATTTTTCTAATGATGACGAAGAAGGAGATGTTTCAAATGCATTTTTTGGCAGCAGCAATTCAGGATTTCCTGAGAATTATACCGGAGGTCTGAATTACAATTACGATCACAATAAGAATAAATTTAGCGGCCTATATTTCTACAATCAAAAAGGAGTAAATGCCATTGCAAGACGCAACCAACAAACATTCCTGGAGAATGAAACTTTCTTCAACCAAGATACTAGCTCATCCGATCGAACAAACAAAAATCATCGGCTAGAATTGCGATTCGAAAAAGAAATCGATTCACTCAATACGATCATCGTCAATACAAACGGATCTTACAACAACAATTTTACCGCCTCCAAGGGCCATTTGACATATAGGAGAGGTGATCAAAGTCTTTCGAATGAAGGAATCTTTGACAATAAAAGAAATACAGATGGCTGGGCTTTCAAAGCGGCCGCAATTTACCGGCACAAATTCAAAAAGAAAGGTCGAAGCTTTGGATTGAGCACTGAATTTAGCTCAAATGGATCAACTGCCAAATCCCGACAAGATGCCGAAAATCGCTTTTATGACAATCAATCAAGCTTGGATTCTACCACATTCCTTCAACAAGACATTAAACAGGTAGCTGAAAAACAAATGGTAAAAGCGAGCACCATGTATACCGAACCAATTGGCAAGAAATTCTATTGGTCTACATTCTATAATTTCTACAAACGATCAGAATTGCTTAATCGTGATGTCGCAGATTTCATACAAGGCGAATTTCAAGATAACGCCTTTCTAAGCCGTGATTTTGACAACACATTTACCTTCAATAGGCTTGGAACATCATTTCGCTACAGCTACAAGGGTATCAATGTGTCCTTAGGAGCAGCTGGTCAACAGATCCACCTACAAAGCGACTTTACGGCGGGGGCCAGTACGGGAATTAGTGGGCAAATTGACCGGAAATTTGTCAATTACGTACCAAATTTTGGCATAAATCTCGACCTCAAAGGCAATCGATATATCAATGCAGGATATGAAGTATCAATACAGGAACCATCTATCCGTAGTTTGCAGCCCGTGATTGACAATAGTAATCCACTCTATATCCGCGAAGGAAATCCAGATTTAGTACCGCAAATAGCACACAGTTTCTCGGGAGGGATACATCAGTTCAATCCCGCGACATTTATCAATATTTCAGCCAATTTCTCTTATTCGTATTATATCGATCAATTTGTGGCCGAACAAACTGTTTCTGATAATTTCATTACAACGGCGAGAACAATCAACCAGGATGGTGGTTCCACTATCTGGTCAGGCCTGAATTTTGGTTTCCCAATTATTAAGAACAAATTCACAGTAAATCTGAATTACGGCTACAGTTTCTCCAAAAACCTATCGCTAATCAATCAAATCGAAAACATTAGCAATACCAACAGGAATCGTGCTGGACTTAGGCTAAATGTTACTCCCAATGATATCTGGTCTGTATACGCCAATGCAAATGTCAGCCTCGCAGGAACTAAATACAATATCAATAGCGCTCAAAATCAAAAGATTTATGAGCAGAATTACGATATCACAGCCAATACCAAATTATTTTGGGGCCTATTCTTTAATTCAAGTTTCAAAGTCAGTATCTATCAAAATGATCGCTTTGATTTCAACCAAAATATCCCAATTCTTAATTTGAGTCTTTACAAAGTAGTCTTGAAAAATGATCGCGGAGAAATTAGGTTTTCACTTTATGATGCATTTAATCAAAGCAGAAATATCAGCCAAAATGCCGGATATAATTCTGTCAATCAGACTACAACTGAAACGCTGGGCCGTTATGGTATGCTGAGCTTCACCTACAATATGAAGGGTGTAGTAGCAAGTGTGAAGAAAAAGGATGAATGGGGCTATTAAAAACTAAAACACAATATGAATTTCAGAATATTTTCGATTTTGACTTTTTGTTTAATGTGCCTGGGATCTACCACAATCTCGGCACAAGCCGAATCTGGAGTAATCAGCTTTGAGCGCAATTCCAATTGGCAAAAGATCGCACTTGAACTGCCATACTTAAGTGTTGAGGAAAAGGACCGTATTCAGTTGACTTGGGGTAAGTCAGGAGGCAACATCACCAAGATGAACCTGAATTTCAAAGATGAACAGACCTTATACACATACGCTGAAGACCAAGGCAGCACAACCGACGGATCATGGACCTGGCGTCAGGACGAGTTTCTTCTGACAAGAGATTATGCCACCGGCTTGCAAAAGGACCTGGTAGAAATCTTGGGCAAAGTCTATCTCGTTGAGGATTCAATTGTACCCGTGAAATGGAAAATTTTGAATGAAATTAAAGATGTTGCCGGCTATATCTGTATGAAAGCAGAAACAAGAGACAGCATCAAGAATCAGACTATTCATGCATGGTTTACTGATGCAATACCTCTCCGTGGTGGACCAGAATATCTGGGCGGTCTGCCTGGCATGATCTTGGAACTGAACATCAACAACGGCGCAGTAGTCATCACAGCCACGAAAGTCGATCTCAAACCAATGCCTGATGGCTTAGGGGCGCCTGCCAAAATGAAAGGCAAAAAATTTACTCAAGCTCAAATGAATGCACTACTAGTCGATCATATCAAGACTAGCATCGAAGGAAGGAAAAATCCGTACTGGGGCATTCGCTATTAAAAAAAAGGAGGGGAGAATATTTCTATACCCCCTCCCACGCCCTAAAAAATAAATGATAATATATTAAATTAATATAATAGGTCCCCGACCCTAATTGCCGGCTTATTTCATGGGATTCAATTTCGATTCTCCTTCCCCCGACCTAATGGACGGGGCTTTTGATTCTTCTTCCCCCGGTCTTCAGGAGGGTTAATGATTCTCCTAGACAAAGATGCGACAGCTTTTACCCAGTTGCACCCCTAACAAAGGTTAGTAGTGGGCACTTATTTTCACCTTTTTTTGACCTTTTTTCACCTTTTTTGGGCCAAAACGAAAAATTTGCTTCAACGCTTCCAGTTTAAACTTCTTATTTTAGAGCAAATCCTCTCATTCCCGTGCGTCTCATTGCGTTAATCCTTGTACTTACTATAGCCTTTGTCACTCCCTCAAGAGCGCAGGAGAAGTTCCCCTTTCTACATCATTTCTCTATGACCCAAGGTCTTTCCAACTCAGGTGTTGGCTTTATGCATAGAGATTCAAGGGGATTTATGTGGCTTGGAACGGTCGACGGGCTCAATCGTTATGATGGATATCAATCAATCATTTATCCTGATCCTTCCAATCCGAAACACAAAGCGATGATTGGGCGATCGACGCACGGCAATATCGAAGAGGACAAAAATGGAAATATCTGGTTTTGCACGACCAATGGCCTCCATGTCATTGACGGCCAGACTGATTCAATACACGCATTTCAAATAGTAGACAAGAAGGGCATCAAATTGGTCACGGACTACTATCTGATCGCTATGGTCGATAGTCGCTATGCATGGATGATTATCGGTACAGAATTGTATGTCTATGATGTCTTGCAGAAGACCCAGAAGCTCTTACTTGACAACTACCAATTTCAATGGGGTTCCTTAGTGCATAAGCCTGGCGCGTCCCAGTACTATCTCATCGGATTGCGTCATCTGACCGGGGCTGGACTTAAGATGTACGAGTTCAGATCAGGTGATGACTATCTTAAGAGTATCTCGCTGACGAGCGAGCAGGATTTTGATCCCAACATTGTGCGCAAATGCAGGGGCATATGCATTCAATCTCCGGATTCAGTCTGGATTGCTTCTGAAGGCGGCGTATTGCTGCTCAATCCAGCTCAAAACAAGCTCCAACGGTTTGAAGATCATGCTGCTCAACTCCACAATGATTATCAGGATGTTGCTCGATTGCGCGATGGCAGACTTGTTATGACTACTCTCGACAAGGGGCTATTTACATATGACTTGAGCAATCAATCGCTGCAACCGCTGTTCAACAGCAATGATTCGCAAGCAAGAAATAAGATTGGCAACAACCTTTTCAGCCTTTTGGTAGATCAACAAGGCATACTATGGATCGGGACTTTGCACAATGGACTCTATTACTGCGACCTCAATCAGGTCAAATTCAGCAAATTGCCGGCCGGACCTTCCTTTCAAGATGATGACGACATCATCAAAATGGTCGAAAATGGAAGTAATCTATGCTGGATTGCGTTCGAATCTGGCAGAATTGCTATCTATGATATAATTACAAAATCATTCCTCTCCACGGATTGGCTTAATAGTGCTTTGGAGAAATACGCCGGCAAATCAATAAAAGGAATATTATTTACCTCAGATTCAAAGGGTTTTATCGTAAAGAATGGGTCAATTGTCGCATTTGATACTAAATCAAAAAAACTAAGCCCAATAAAAATAAATCTGTCAAATGCTGAATTATTTACACTGGCAGATATGCATAACGGTCAAGCCTATTTGAGCTTGAGCGATGGTAAAATGCTATTCTGGAAATATCAGGAAGATCCGAATTCATTTCAAACGGCATTTCACACTAATAATGCAGCGCTGATATATATCCAATTATTTCAAGACAAAAATAGCCCTTTGTTTGGCAGTGCATCCGCCAATTCACTGGATGAATTTAATATTGATGGAAAGGGAAATTTGGAGATCGCTCGCCGTATTGCCATGCAAGAATTTTTGTACGAAATGCGAATGGATCATAAATCAGATACGCATTGGTTCTGCGGCGAAAGGGGTATTTTCTCAACAAAAAAAGGAACTGGAATACTTGATGGCCCGATCAAATTAACAGATCTACCAAAGGGCAGTATTAGGACAATGGAAATCGATAAATTGAATCAAATCTGGTTTGCACTAGATGGATTTGTATACTCGATCGATCCTTCAAAAAAACACCTCCGACGATTTGATTCTGGCGATGGATTGGTGCAGGACGATCAGATATTTAGCAATTCGATTTACCTAAAAAATGGAAACCTCCTTTTTGCCTCAAATATTGGCATTTTTCAGATTAACCCTACGCAAATTCGCAGCAATCCAATCAACGCTATTCCCAAAATTTTTCAGATAGAAATAAATGATCAGGAAATCCAGAATATTCCCTTAAATGGACCGCAAAAAAATTACGAATACGATTATTTTCAAAATACTTTGAGCTTCAGTATTGCAGCAATACATTTCTCCGAACCGAGGTACAACCAAATACGATATATTCTCAAAAACTATGACGATCATTGGACTTATCCCGAGGGGCCAAATGCAAAAGCTAGATATACTAAACTACCTCCGGGAAACTATGAACTAATTGTTCAGGCTGCAAATTCGGATCAGCTATGGAACAAGAATCCTAGCACGTTGAGCTTTGTCGTCAATCCACCATTTTGGCAAACTTGGTGGTTTAGGATTGCCATGGTCCTCATAATTGCGCTCTTATTTGCCTGGGGGATCAAGGAATACATCAAAAGAAGGCTCTGGATCAAAGATCTCCAATTGAGGGAACAGTCAGCCAAGCTTGAGAAGAATGAAGCTGTCCAAGAGGAGCGCAACCGCATTGCCGCCGAAATGCATGATGATCTCGGCTCTGGTTTGTCAAGTATGCGCTTCCTAAGCGACAATATTAAGGGCAAGATTCAAGATGCGACCCTGCTCAAATCCTTGGAAAAAATTAGCCAGCATTCAAACACACTGATTGAACAAATGGGTGAAATCATCTGGTCATTCAACACAAGATTTGACTCTCTTCAGAGTTTGTTGTCCTACACTCGCCGTTATGCTCTCGAGTATCTCGAAGAATATCAAATCAATTGTCATTTCTCAGATTTCTCAGATGTTCCAGAGTGGAGTGTCAATGGCTCGGTCCGTCGCAATCTATTCCTGGTGATCAAAGAATGCCTACACAACATCGTCAAGCACGCTAAGACCAAAGATGTTTATATACAAATCACTATCGAGCACGAACTGCTGCATATCGTCGTGCGTGACCAAGGGATCGGCCTCAAACAAAATGGTTCGGAGTTTGGCAACGGCCTCAGCAATATGGAGTCGCGCATCAAAAAGATTGGCGGAGACTTCCAACTCAAATCCAGCAGCTTAGGTACTACCATGATCATCCAGATATCGGAGGAGGAACTCAATAAACAGCATAGTGTCGAAAAGGAATAATGATTACGAAGTTTGGGAAGTTTCCACGCGTTCAGTGTTCAGCGTTTAGAGTTTAGAGAAAAAAAATATCGTGTAGCGAGGCAGGATTCGTACGTCGCAGTTTAATTTGAATGTCCATCGGGAAATCTGTAAGGAATAATCCAAAAAAAAATGGAATTCGTTTTCAACAGGGGCAACCGCAAGTGATTGCCCCCCCAATACATTTAGAATCACCGCAGGCAAGGCCCAAGGCTTCGCAATTCTTAAAAAGATACGTGTTTTATCGGAATGCATTGTAGCGGTAAGGCATGCCTTACCGCTACAAAAATGGCAGATCTCAGGGACCAAATTTGAGGCTCTATGGCAGCGAGAATGCAGGTGAATTGACCGCCCTTCGACCCTCAGGGACCGTCTTTCTCCTCAAAAAGAAAAGCGCGTTGCAAATCACAGATGATTTTCAACGCGCTACCATAGGACCAAAAAGATCCGGTGGCTAAA
>JBDSUZ010000256.1:0-2407 GCA_039927395.1 Saprospiraceae bacterium
CCAATTTCAAGCCGGAAAATAGAGAGGCGCTTTTGATTCATGAACCAGCCAGAGCGTATTCACTTCCTCAATTGACCCGATCTCCATATGAAGATGCATTTGACGAGATCGAATTGCTCTCATTTTCGGTTTCATTTTCACCATTTGAATTACTTAAGACCAAGTATAGGGGAAGCGTGAAGACACAGGACCTTGTGGGGCTTGATAAACAAAGGGTGCGATTAGTTGGTTATCTAATCAGCATCAAACATGTACCTATTAAGCGCGGCATGATGAATTTTGGGACCTGGATCGATGCGAACGGGGATTATTTTGATACGACTCACTGGCCCGATAGTCTTGATCGATTCCCATTTAGGGGAGGCGGATGCTATCTGCTGGAGGGAAGGGTAGATGTAGATTTTGGTTTCCCATCCATCGTGGTCGAAAAAATGGGTAAACTTGCATTTATCGCCGATCCCCGATATGAAGACGACAAGGATATGCGGACAAAAACAACAGATCAACTCAAGAGTGATATAAGTATGACTCATAGAGCTCCATATCCTTCAAGCCACGAAATTGGCTTGCCGCGACATAAGATGAAAGAATAAAATATTTGCAAATGTGCTATCACACATCAGTCCCAGCTCGAACAGAACTGAAAGAGATATTTGACTATTCAGTCATCACTGAACAATGGAAAAGCCATTACGACTATCTCAATGGGTATACTTATGCACAATTGCCCATTCTGAGAGCGGAAGATCCCAGTGCTATAGCTGCATACAATTGGGGACTTGTCGCAAAATGGGCGAAGGACAAACAGCAGGCCGATATACTTAGAAAGGGGTGCCTCAACGCCAAGAGTGAAGATATCTGGGAGACAGCTTCATACCGCGATATCATACAAGAGCAACGTTGTCTCATTATTATCGATGGATTTTATGAATTTCAACATATAAACAAAACTGAAAAAATTCCGTATTTCATAAAGCTAAAAAACCAGAATGCATTTGCATGTGGAGGTGTCTATGAAAGCTGGCAGGATCCCACTAGCGGAGAGATAAGAAATACATGCTCGATCATCACTACACCTGCCAATCCGCTAATGGCCAAAATTCACAATACCAAATTTAGGATGCCATTTATCATGACTAAAAAAACAATGATGGAATGGATAAATCCGAGGCTGGAAAGAAAAGAAATAAATGAGTTGATGCAACCACTAAATGAAGATTTAATGGAAGGATATACGATTAAGAAATTCAATCCGCAGAATCAGTAATTAAATAACAAACCGGCAATCAAGCTTCCATTTCAATACGCTCAATTGTCTTTATTCTGATTGTAAAATAGATCTTTTGTGTTTCCACCGTTTGTGCGACCATAGCCAATCGCTTGGATTCTCAAGAATTGATTCTTCAACTTTTTGGACGAAAAGTCTCGTAATTTCAGTAGGACTTGTTTGGGAGGGGTTTTCACTCAATAGGAAGAAAGTATTTTGATAATATCCCCGCTTAATTCTCTTTGTTTTGCAATAGAAAACAGGATAGTCAAATTGCCGGGCGATGGTGTCAGCACCATGTGTCCACGCGGTTTCTATCCCAAAGATGGGGAACCAATGTGCATTGCGAGGATTGGCAGGCGATTGATCACCCCACAACAGAAATGCATCATTTTCTTCCAATCCATTTTGAAATGCATTTCGCGATTGCTCAGTTGGAATAAGTCGAGTGCCCAATTTATTTCTTTTGCTATTTAGATATTTTTCAACCAATTTATTTGACACTGGTTTGAATACGCCAACGGCCTGTGCAATTATCCAATCGTTTAATGAAATAACTGCCCATTCCCAATTGCCAACATGTGCGCCTGTAATAATTACTGATCTCCGTTGATTTGCAAATTGATCAACTAATTCGGGATTGACAAAAGAATACCGTTTGCGCATTTGAGCTCTGGACATTGTCAGACCCTTGAGGCCCTCAAGTAAAATGTCGGATAAATTTTTGTAACAATTCTTCCGTATTAACTTAAATTCATTTTCACTTAATCCAGAGAGTGCATTATGAATATTATTATTTATTTCAAATAGTCGATAGCGAAAAACAAATTGCAATAGAAACGCAATGAAGTCAGAAATTATATAGAGCACAGAAAAGGGAACAATGTAGAATAGATACACGCCAATTCGAACAAAAATATAAGTGATAAAATGTGACATGAATTGATGTTCCCGATTTTCAGATCATTGAAATCTGTTCAAATTTGTACATTCGCAAAGATACTATTGTCAAGCAGACCTATGCGCAGAACCAATCTAGTTCCTTTTCTTTTTTTAAGCCTATTCCTTCACTTTGTGTCGAATATAGCTGCTCAAGGATTTGCACCAGCCCTAAGCCGCCTCGTCAACCCATTTATTGGC
>JBDSUZ010000257.1:0-3381 GCA_039927395.1 Saprospiraceae bacterium
CCAATCCAGATCAGCCGAAATACCTTTCAAAATTTGATCATGCCAGTTCATGCGATCCAGTATATGTTGTAGGCAATACGGCATACGTCACTTTGAGAAGTGGAACTCGTTGTCAAGGTTTTACTAACCAACTAGACATTTTGGACGTAAGTGATTTAAGAAGCCCGTCTCAGATCAGCACGTTTGCAATGGACAATCCTCATGGCCTGTCAATAGTGGACAAGACGATGTATCTCTGCGAAGGAATCTATGGGTTGAAAGTCTATGATGTTACAGATAATAAGAAAATTGAATTGAAATCTCAAATCAAGAACCATCATGCATTTGATGTGATCGCCTTAGATTCAAATCTACTGATGATGATCGGAGACGATGGTTTCTATCAATATGACATAAGCGATCCGCTTCAATTGAAAGAATTGAGTAGGATTGAAGTTCAAAGGTGATTTGTACTACCTGAAGAAGTAAAAATAGGTGAGGAGTGAGCCGATTTTTTTTTACCTGTGTAGCCGGAGGATTGAGTTGTGAAACTTAGGTCCTCCGGTTCTTTTAATTTTCAACAATGAAAGCATCAATATTTATTCTTTTCTGTCTCGTAGGTCTAAATTGTCAATTAATTGGGCAAACACAGGCCAAGCAAGCATTTCAGGATGTTGTATATCTCAAGAATGGCAGTGTTTTGAAGGGTCATATTTCCACCTACAAATTGGGAGAAGGAATCCAAATGACAACTGTTACTGGTTTTGAAATGGCGATTCCTGACAATCTGATCGACAAAGTTGAGCAAGTAGAACTTCGGCAAAATGTGAAAGCAGGCAAGGAAGCCAAAACTGAGTTCCTTCGCAATACTGGAATGTACTATACCATTGAGTTTGGTCCCACATTCAATATATCCAGATTGGGAATGGATATGCGATTTAGTTCGGGCTATCTATTTCATCATTTACTTGGCCTTGGTGCAGGATTTGGATATGACAACTACGGAATTGACACATATAGCCCAATATTTCCGGTGTACGGAGAAATCCGTGGCTACATCTTACCACGATCATTTACCCCGTTTTACAATGTCAAAGTAGGCTATGGTTTTGCTGGAAATGGTCGAAGTGATGAAGCGGATAGACAAGTAGGCGGATTATTTTTCCACCCACAGATTGGTTTGAGGTTCTCAAACGGTGGAAGGCATGTAAATTGCGCTCTATCTGCTGGTTTGAAATGGCAAAAAGCAACTTATACATATATAGGCAACTGGCCAGAGCAAAGCATCAAAGATTACCAGCATCTTAGTTCAAATCTGACATTTAGTCTGAATTTTTGAAATGATCTTGAAAAGGAAGCCATACACGATTGAAGCATTGATTGCTGCCTGTGGATCCAATGATCGCCGGGCACAGGAGTATTTATATAAGCAGTACTTCGATACAATGTTTCATATGGTTCATCGTATGACAAGAGATGATGAAGCTAGTTTGTCGATCATCAATGACGGGTTTCTTAAGATTTTCCAAAAGATTGGTCAATTCTCTAATACTGGTTCATTCGAAGGATGGATCAGGAGAATTGTATACAACACGATGACTGATCATTTCAGAAAGCAGAAAAACAATATTCAGTTCCTTATCCTTGAAGAAAATGAGTCCCAAGGACAAAATAGCTCTGTAGAAGATCTCTATTATGCGGATTTGGTCACTCTTTTAGATAAAGTTCCACCAGCTAGCAGAGAAGTTTTTCTCTTGTTCGCATTGGAGGGATACACACATGTGGAGATTGCAGAGCAACTTCATATTTCACCCAATACTTCCAAATGGCATGTTTCAAATGCCAGGCAAGTGTTGAAGACCTTAATAAATCGATCTTACCCAGACATACATTATGCAGGATAATCAATCATACGATACAAAGAAGCTTGCTGAAAGAGGTTGGTCCCAAATGGAGACCAAGCTCGACAGGCATATGCCCGTAGGAGGACGCAACAAAAAGCGCATCCTCTGGTACTGGTTCGCCGCCGCGGCGGTAATCATCGCCGCAATCTTTATCACCGATCAAAGATCCTCAGAGACCCAAGACCTCGCAGCTCCTCTTACTACGACTACACCTAGCACAAGTGCACGCACACAAGATCTTGTGTCCGCCGCTTCAACGCCATCATCACCCAGAAGCACGCCATCATCTCCCCTTACGACGACTACTCCTAGCACAAGTATACGTGCACAAGATCTTGTGTCCGCCGCTTCCGCGCCATCATCATCTAGTACAGATGGAAAGACCCAAGATCCTGTGTCCGCCGCTTCAACGCCATCATCATCAAGTACAGATGTAAGGACACAAAATTTTGTGTCCTATGTAGCACAGCCGTCAACCTCCAGAATCGATGTAAAGACACAAGATCATGTGTCCGCCGCCTCAAGGCCATCTTCACCAAGAAGCACGCCATCATCGCCCCTTACTACGACTACACCTATCACAAGTGCACGTACACAAGATCTTGTGTCCGCCGCTGCAACGCCATCATCATCAAGTACAGATGTAAGGACACAAGATCCTGTGTCCGCCGCTTCAACGCCATCATCATCAAGTACAGATGTAAGGACACAAAATTTTGTGTCCAATGAAGCACAGCCATCAACCTCCTTAATCGATGGAAAGACCCAAGATCCTGTGTCCTCTGTAGCACAGCCGTCAACCTCCAGAATCGATGGAAGGACACAAGATCTCATGTCCGCCGCTTCCACGCCATCATCACCTAGAAGCACGCCATCATCTCCCCTTACGACGACTACTCCTAGCACAAGTGTACGGACACAAGATCTTGTGTCCGCCGTCTTACCAAAATCATCATCTGGAAAAACCCAAGATCTTATGCCCGACGCTTCTTTCTTATCAGAAGAATCTATCTCTATCTCCACAATCCCAACCCTCGACCTCTCACCTCAATATGAGCTGAAAGCTCAAGAAGAATTAAGCGCGATATCAATGCCTTCAAAAAGAATGCATCTTCCCTTAGCAATGCAGCTCAATGCTTTGTACAATCTTCAATCGCTTAGCCCAGGGCTTGCAATTGGTCTAGAGTCAAATGTGTGGCAGTATGCAAAAAGGTGGTCACTAGTAGCTGGCCTTTCTGCTGAATACTCTTCTTTGGAGCAATCTTTTTTTACCGACATTCAGTCAGGTAAGACTAAGGTAGAATCGAACACAGTTCAATTTGACTTTGCTGGCGCAGGAGAAGTATCAAGCAGTTCACTTCGAGACTTATGGGCTGTAAGAGCGTCGCTTGGTACCAGCTACTCCATCACTCCTCGATTTAGTGTGACCGCGGCGATACAACCTGGACTTCTGTTTTCGCATACGAGAGTGGAGAGGCTTTATACCTCTTTACCTCAG
>JBDSUZ010000258.1:0-1885 GCA_039927395.1 Saprospiraceae bacterium
ATGGCGTATGGCTTAAGGCCTAGGGAAACAGCCAAAATCAAAAGCGGCGTTGGGCGTTGGGCGTGGGAAAGTTTGCGAGTGTGCGAGTGTGCAAGAAATGGCGTATAGCGTATGGCCTATGGAAACAGCCAAATCCGATTGAATCGAATCAACAAATCCGCACGTAGCAACGTAGACAAAGGCCTTTTTCCTTTCTCCTTTCTCCTTATTCCTATAGATTCTTGTGGAGGATAACGGATTCGAACCGATGACCTCTTGCATGCCATGCAAGCGCTCTACCAACTGAGCTAATCCCCCTATTTGATCGGGATACCATTGCATCCCGCTTTCAGTTCGCTGCAAATATATAAATTTTGAGGATTGTGCGTGGCTTGAACTGCATATAAGGTAAATAAGATACTTTTGGCTGGCTGAAAGTACAAAACTCAAGGATGCTCCAAAAAATCAAGAAAATAAAGCTCGACAATACGATCGCCAGCCTGTCGATTCTTGTCATTATGCTACTTTTGGCATTTGCGCTGTTCCATCCAGCAAGGCTTGCTGGTTTTGTGACCGACATAGCCCATTTTCCCGACAGATTTGAAGGCAAAGACTGGAGAAGTATTTTTGTCAGTTTTGGGTATCCAGGTGTGCAACCACTGACGATGCTATTCAACTATAATATGTGGACAACATTCCACAATTCACCGATACCGTGGTATGTATTGTTTACTTCAGTACATGCAATAAATGCCTGGCTGTTATTTATCTGGCTATCTGCATATCTGAGTGCCCTAAAATCACCAAATGCCTATCTAATTGGACTAATTACAGGCTTACTTTTTCTCGTCAATCCATTTAGCGCTGAGCCGGTAGTATGGAAATGCACATTTCAATATTTACTCTGCACTACTTTCTTTTTTCTCAGTTTGATAGCGCTTACCAAATACCTGGTCGCTCCATCTCGCAAAATCGCTGCACTAATAACTATTGCCTTTTTCGCGAGTCTCCTGTCTTTCGAGCTGAGTCTAGGAGCGCCTGTGATTTTCTTATTTCTTGCTTGGTATTTTCATAAGAATATCACGCCATCAAAACCATTCGCAAAGCGATTGCAAGGGGTATTCTATTTTCCTCTGCTCGCCATTGTGCTCTATTTCATACTGACCTTAATTCAAACTGGTTCACTGATACCTCATTACGGCGCTGCAACACATCTGCAGTTTCATGTGATGGATATCATTGGCAATTATTTCAATTACCTGGCCAAATATGCTTTGGATTCACGACTGTGGTCACCTCAATTCAGAGCCGATCTCAGACAGTGGACACAAAATCATAATATTGGCCTTCTTGCACTCTTCTTCGGAATTGGGCTCTATTTATTTTGCATTTTATTATTCAAAAGAATTAGCCAGAATCTCCTACTTAGCATGCTATTTCTAGCTTGTTTTATTGCAGCTTTAATTCCAGTAATTAATCTATATTTCTACGATATTGGCTACATCGAAAACGATCGATATGGTTATTTGGCCTGTGCATTTATGTACACAATACCAGCTATCTGGCTATCCAAAATCAAAGGCCCATTTCTTGGAGCAGCAGTCATTCTGTTACTTGGATTTCAAGCATATTTTCTGCTCAAAATGAATTTCATTTGGGGACAAAGCGCCAAAGTATACAACAATTTGCTCGACACTTATTCCTGGCAGGATAAGCCAGACGTCTACGTTTTGGCATTGGCAGACAATTACGAAGGCGCTTTGCTATTCAGAGATATGAGAGGGGAAGTGGCATTTTCAGATCCATATACCCTTATATCAGGCCATACAATCAAGGGCAAAATCCATGACATCACACAATTCAATATGAACACCGCCACGGATGGCGTCACCGCAAAATGGAAGGA
>JBDSUZ010000259.1:0-2202 GCA_039927395.1 Saprospiraceae bacterium
CGCTCGGTGTTGGAAAATGTTCAGAGTTTAGTGTTTAGAGTTCTCAGAATTGAATTCATTTTCAGCGAGAAAACCGCTTGATAAATTGACTTTTAATCGGCTTTCACGTGAGCAATTGGAGGGGCAATCCCTTGCGGTTGCCCCTGTTGAAAAATCAAAATCGTCTTTAGAGAATAATTACAATTCCCCAAATGTTCAAGCCGCACAAAAGACTACAGATGTTCAAGCTGCCAAAAGCGACGAATGGTTTGATGTAAATATTGATTTCTTTTCACAGGGGCAACCGCAAGGGATTGCCCCTCCCGCATTTTTCAATGTGAAAATTTGCATCTGGTCTGTCATAGTAGACTTATTTCTCTATTATGTAGGTCTTACTGGACTTTTTTCTCCAAATCAGTATATTTTTGCTTGTTAGTAGAAATTTTTTGATCGCATATCGGCCATTATATTGGAAACTATTTATCAATAGTGTCATTATAATGGAATATCTTTGCCATATGTGTAAGAATACGAAGTTATAATGGAAAATATTTTACCGATACATCTGCAGGAAGTGGTTTTCTCTTCAAGCGAAGCGAAGGTCAGTAAACAGATCTCTATGCTAGTAAAAGCTGGCAAATTGAGGAAAATAGCTGCACGTATATATACTCCAAATTTTGGCGATAGTCCGGAGACAATCATAAGACGCAACCTCTTTACGATACTGGGCAAGCTGTATCCTGGGGCTATACTAAGCCATAGGTCTGCATTAGAATTCCAGCCCACCTCAGTAGGTCATATATTTGTTACTTACTCCTACACAAAGAAAATCAAGCTTGCAGGGATTACAATCAGACTAATGCAAGGTCCTGAAGCAATCGAAGGCGATAACCGCTTTTCTGGTGAATTGTTTGTTTCTCAAACTGAACGAGCATTGCTAGAAAATCTACAGGTTAGCCGCCAAGTAGGGCCTCAATCCAAAACACTTACCCTGCTTGAAATAGAAGAAAAATTGGAAGATATTATCAGAGTGAGGACTGAAGCAGGATTAAATGAACTGAGAGATAGGACAAGAGCAGTTGCAGAGAAACTGGGAATGAACGTAGAGTTTGACAAATTAAACAAACTTATCGGTGCCTTACTTTCTACTCGTCCTTCAAAAATACTGTCATCACCATTAGCCGTAGCGAGGGCATTTGGCAATCCCTACGATCCTGCAAGATTACCCGTGTTTGAGAAATTATTTGTTGCATTGAAACAACAAGAATTTACCAAGCTTCCTGATAAGAATACCACAAAGAAGTCTTTCGACAACTTTGCATTTTTTGAAGCCTATTTTTCAAATTTCATAGAAGGAACAGAATTCGAATTAAAAGATGCAAGACGTATCGTGGACACAGACACACCAATGCCGACTCGCGATGAAGACTCATACGATGTATTGGGAACATTCAAGCTCGTTAGTAATAGGACGGAAATGGGAATAATACCATCAAGTCCCGAAGAATTACTCGCGATACTGTTATACCGACATAGCGTATTAATGAATGCAAGGAAATCCACAAATCCTGGGCAGTTCAAAAATAAAAACAACAGAGCTGGCGACACTCATTTTGTCGACTTCACATTGGTCAAAGGTACTCTAATCAAGGGTTTCGATTATTACCAAGCTTTGATACATCCCTTTGCCAAAGCAATCTATTTGATGTTTTTGGTCACTGAAGTGCATCCCTTTCTCGACGGCAACGGACGTATTGCGAGGGTGATGATGAATGCAGAATTAGCAAAGGCTGGCCAAACAAAAATTATTATTCCCACAGTTTATCGGGATGATTACCTAGGTGCTTTAAGACGTCTTACTCGTCACAACGACCCTTCCGCATTGATCCGCATGATGCACCGTGCATGGGTATTTAGCGCCACCATAATAGGAGATGATACACATGCTATGGAACAACATTTGGAAGCAAGTAATGCATTCAAAAAGCATGATCAAGCAAGACTGGTGATCTTACCACCGAATAAGGATCTGCTTGACGATGAAATTAGGAACGATTTGTAGCCACGCAATGCTTTGCGTCGTCGCCTAAATGGATGACGATTGCGATGGCAAAAATTCCAGGAGTCAGATGTCCCTTAATCACATCTTTCACTAGAACATGATTCTCTTGCCTGCTTTTTTGTCCAAGCCACAAAAAAAGGTTGCCGGGCGCTCGGTGTTGG
>JBDSUZ010000260.1:0-7922 GCA_039927395.1 Saprospiraceae bacterium
TGTCAAAAACAGTTGGGTAAAGTGTGCCATTAAAATCTGGGCGTGCATTGCCTAACCCATCAGAAATTTTTCCTTTGACGGTGACAATAGAAAGTGCACGAGCAGTATCGGCGAAATTTTGATCTACAGCTTTACCATTGATCTCGGTGATATCCACTTTCCATTCTGGTACCGCCAGCTTCATAGCCGGGTCTCCCAAAAGCATAAACTTCCTGTCATTGGTTGATAATTTCTTGGCCCTTCTTAATGTCTCGCCAACACTTATATAATGACCATTTTCCAAGACAAATAGGTTCTTGAATACATTATCAGTCAAAGTGAAATTTTGAAATGCATATACAGCCCTAACTGTCGTAAATAGTGCTGCTACTCCTCCATCTGGTCTCCTTATAGCTAATTCTCCTGCCGAGTTTACACTTGGGTCATCATATCCTGCAAATGAACAGGTGGCAGTAATCATTAGTGGCAGATGGTCATAATTGTCCCAGGATTGAATATCGCTCAATTCTAATACCCTCTCTTGCGCCCAACCATTTGGCCCACCATGGCCCAGATAATTTATAACTAATAAGCCCTTGTACATCTCAGCATTTATGGTAGACTTTACAGCAGGATGTCTTTCTCCTCCTGGAGTATATTCTTCTTTGTATGCATCGAATTGGATCCTATTGACATTGAGAAAAGGAAACTTGAGTGCCAGTGGATTAGCTATGTCTTCTGTTTGATCGAAGAAATCCTCATAGTATCCTACAGTATTGTCATCAGCCACTAGGCTCTGATCTAGTCTCCAAGATCCATGACAGAATGGACTGGACTCATAATGGATAATCTTGTCAACCATTCCCAAGGCCTCTTTTGCAGTTCGCGCAGGCATTCTGCCAATTGCGATGTCAAGGCCATCAGAAACCAGACTACCCCCTTCATTTGGGTCAAGTTGGGTGAAAAAATCGTCGGTGGGAAATGTATTGATAGGATCCCTGCTTTCATCCGTCTCATATACCGGAATGAAATTTTCGTAAGCTAAATTCTTGCTAATATTGCGATAGTCGTAGGTTCCATCGCCAAGCAACAAGGCATAGGACAAGTTTGGATCCCTGCTATACACCATCCTAAAAAAATCTCTGATGGCAACTGGATCTACTGTCCCACCGGAAAACTCATTGTAAATATCAAGCACACTGACTGCGTGCACTTCAAAGCCATTATGCTGTTGTCTGTATAGGGTTATTCGTTCAGCGGCTTCCTTGAAGTCAGGATGATAAAGCACGATCATATCAGCTTTAGTAATTTGATGCAGATTTTGATTGTCAATGGTGCCAATGTAGCTGGGCGCAGTAAATTCTCCAGTAGTTTGAAATGCCAGAAATTCTCTCAATCCTCCTGTCAATGTGTTGAAAGTTAGCGCATTGGAACTTGTATTTACCGGTTGTAGCTGAGGTACAAGGGGAGCGCTAACATCCCATATTTCATAGAATTTACCGTCAGTTTGAAAATTGAATTGTGTGCTAGATTTTGAAATGGCTTGCAGATCTCTGAATGTTTGCCAAGCTTTGTCAAGAATCAAATTCCTTCGCGCATTTATCTGAATATAATCTAACCAGCCTTTTTGTTCCGCGCTGCCAGGTACCGAAGGAAAATTGACGACTACCGACAGATTATCATTCGAAGCCTTAAATCTTTGACTGATTGTATTTGCAAAGGCATAAGTCGCTTCATTGTTTGACAAATTCGTCCCTTTGAGTTGGGTGCTAAAATTTGAATTTTCAACTTTAAGATTTACTGGAGCAACTGAAGCAAAATCTGAGTCAAATCTTGCTACAAATTTGAAATCAACTCTGGCAGAATCTTCAGTGCGGATATGGTCAAATTTGAATTTGCTAGTGTAGTCAAACGTCTTATTCAAGTCGAAATAATCACCATACCACTCTTTCCCGCCACCCTGCGATGATACATATGAACCAAGCAGATTCACTTGATCTTCTTCATATGCTATAAAGTCGTCGAACCCAGTGGATACCATTTCGAATTGTGATTCAGCAGTTTTTTGCGTGATTCTCAAACCTTTGTCATCAGCAACCTGCAGAAAATAGTTGCTCTCGTCATCATAGATGTTCTTTGTTTGCAAAAAGTATGGCTTAGGTCCATCGACAAATTTGACACGATCCGGACCAGTGCCATAAAAAAGCACATAATCGCCCTCGTTGAATTTGCCATCTTCTTCTCCAACAACTTTGATTGCGATTTGATCAACATCGTCTACTCTAGGATCTGAAGAGCGCTCGGGTAGTCGACCTCCACCTGTTCCCCATAGTTTGATGTTTCGAGGATCGATTTGCTCAGGATTGATTTTCAACGTATTCTTAAAATAATTGTAGTCAATCTTATAGACACCATATTTGGGGATGCTTAGTTTGTAATAGGTCCCAGATGCAAATTGTGATTTATCCTTAAATGCCCTTGAACGGCTGGCAATCGGTATATCAGGAATAGGCCTGACTACTAATTCCAAGGATTCCACCAAATTGAGTTGGCCATTTATCTGAAGGAATGGCAACACAAATATCTGCCACTGCTCTTTTCCATGTGAGATCACCAACTTAGCCTCAAATTTCAACGTATTAGGTATGACATTTTCAAAACCTGCTATCTGCTTATCTGCCAACTTGTATTTTACTGCTCCCAGGGTGATTTCAACATTGGACGCTACATTGCTTATGGAACTTTGATACAGCGGAAATCCCTCGTATTTGCTCTCGTAGATTGCGTTGTCAATATGAAAAGGGACGACACTTTGATCAGATGTACTGGTGACTTCGGCCTTCCATGGAATCTTGACCCATTGATTGGTTTGAGCACCAAGCATCTGAGAGAGGATTAGAAGAATAAATATTGAAAAGGTCCTATGCATAAGATTGGGATAATAGACTTTACTTGATCATACAATGCAACAAAAGAAACATGCGTTCCAAAAACGTTTACATTTATACGATTAAAAGCAATGAAGTGTTGCGAGTGACTCTATGAAATTAATACGAAATTTTTACATACTTGGTTTGGCATTGGCAATTCAAGGGCTGCAAATTGATACTATCAAGGCACAAGACCCTGTCTTTAGTCAATGGCATGCAAGTCCAATATTGATTAACCCAGGATTCACTGGCATATCGGAAGGGCCAACTTTTGGATTGAACTATAGAAATCAGTGGCCCGGATTAAATCAGGCTTATGTAACCTATGCCGCCACCTACGATCAATTTATCAGTAAATACAATAGTGGTATCGGATTCGTAGTGGTGACCGACAATGCTGGACAAGGCCTACTAAAGAGCAATCGCGTTGCAGTTGATTATTCATACAGGTTGAAAGTAAAAAAAGGAGAGTATCTCAAACTTGGTCTTGAATTTGGCTTCATAAACACCCAATTAGGATGGAATCGCTTGATTTTTCTTGATCAGATTGATCCTATCAATGGTCTGCCTCAACCTGGCGGTACTGTTGTGCTTCCACCTAGTTCTGAAACTGCTCCTGATCAACTGACGAAGACCAAGATTGATGTGTCAGCAGGGGTATTGTATTATGGCAAGCGCTTTTTTGGTGGCTTGTCAGCCAAACATCTCAATAGCCCAGATGATCGCTTCCTCAACAAAAATCCGCAATTGGCCACAGGCCTCCCAGTTCGATTTAATGGAATAGCTGGTATGAATATCGGTTTAGGAGAATCTGTAAGAGGAAAATATGATCAGCTGGTCTTGCCTCATGTGTTGATAGTGAAGCAAGGCCCTTTCTTTCAAGCACTTGCAGGGGTAATCTATCAATATCACAAGTTTTATATGGGTGCTGAATATCGCCAAACACGTAAAGTTTCTGACGCTATAATCTTAGAAGCAGGAATCGAAACAGGAATTTTTAGATTCGGTTATAGTTATGATACCACAATAAGTAGTACTTTGGGCAGCCGAACAGGTGGAGCTCATGAAATTACTATCGTGATCCATGTGCCGGAGAAAAAAGCAAATCCTATTTCAGATTGTTTTCAGTTTTTTCGTTAAGTAAAGGGCTGGAAATCAATTAAACCAAACTGAATTTGTTAAAAAAAGGGAATTCCGCAATAAATGGCAAGCATTTTGCTTTTTCAAAAAGGGAATTTATCTATATTTGACCGCTCAAAAATAGAATCGACCGAAAACGTTATGAGAAGATTCGCGAAATTATCAATGCTGACCCTAATTGGGTTAGCCTCCTTTGTCTCTTGCAAGAAGTCTGAGATGAAATCCAGTACAACAGGCTGGAATTATAATGACCAAAAATGGGGTGGCTTTGAAAAGCTAAACTATGAAGGACAAGCCACCGGACCCAATCTTGTATTGGTTGAAGGGGGTACGTATACAATGGGTCTAACGGAACAAGACGTTACTTATGAATGGAACAATGTTCCAAGAAGAGTAACGGTTTCTTCATTTTATATGGATGAAACAGAAGTTGCCAATATCGATTATCGCGAGTATGTCTTCTGGACGTATCGTGTATTGGGTACCAACTATCCTAAAGTTTGGGCAGCCACACTTCCGGATACTTTGGTTTGGCGTGAAGAATTGGCCTACAATGAGCCATTCGTCGAAACTTACTTCCGTCACCCAGCCTATGACAATTATCCAGTTGTTGGTGTGACATGGAAACAGGCAACTGAGTTCTGTAAATGGAGAAGCGATCGTGTCAATGAAATGATCTTGATCGAAAAAGGAATCTTGAATCCTAATCCAGAGCAAGTTGATGCCGACAATTTCAATACAGACGCATATCTAGTAGGTCAATATCAGGGTTCTGTTAAGAAAAACCTGAAAGACCATACTACTGGTGGCGAACGTCCGGTCAAATTTGAAGATGGTATCATGCAACCAAACTACCGCTTGCCTACTGAGGCTGAGTGGGAGTATGCTGCACTTGCCCTTCAAGGCAATTTGTCATCCAAAAATGACGAGATCATCACCAACCGTAGGACTTATCCTTGGAATGGCGAAGGCTCAAGGTCTAAAAGACATGACAAATATCAAGGTAGAATTCTTGCTAACTTTAAGTTAGGTGGTGGTGATTACATGGGAGTAGCTGGTAACTTAAATGACCATGCTCACATCACGGCTCCGGTTCGTTCATATATGCCAAATGACTTTGGTCTGTACAATATGGCTGGAAATGTCAACGAATGGGTGGCTGATGTATATCGTCCTTCAACATCTACGACTTTACGTGATGTTGACAATAGTGATCTGAACCCATTCCGTGGTAACGTATTCACAGAATTGGAAAAAGACGAAAATGGCGTTCCTGTTGAGAAAGACAGTCTTGGTAGACTTAAGACTGTGATGGTTTCTGACAGTGCTGTTGCAAACCGTGATAACTTCAAGAGAGGTAATCTGATCAACTTTGATGATGGTGATGCAAATTCAGCTGTAACATATGATTACGGCAAAACCACATTGATCAACGATCAATCTCGTGTGTACAAGGGAGGATCATGGGCAGATCGCTTATTCTGGTTGTCTCCAGGTGCACGTCGCTACAAAGACGAAAACAGAGCCGACAAATCTTTGGGTTTCCGCTGTGCGATGACAAGAACTGGTGGTCCTGAAGGAAATGATGATGCTGCAGGTAACTACTTTGGAAAAGGTAAAAAGTCACCTAAGCGCTCATACAAATAGACATTGTTTGAGAAATATAGAAAGTCCCTATTCGGTTTTCCGGGTAGGGACTTTTAATTTTGAGATAGATTTAAGCTTGAATTTTGAGGCCAAAGTAGAATAATCAAATGAGTCAAAATAGTCTGGAGAATCTATTGTCTAAAGTAATTGCCTGTCATGGGATTTGTATTGATTCCCGCAAATGGCAGGAAGGCGAGTGTTTCTTTGCACTTACTTCATCGAAAGTGAGCGGCAATACATTTGCGGCGGATCTTTTGGCTAAAGGAGCTCCTTTGGTCGTAGTTGATGATACCTCTATGGCTGCCTCAGTTGATGAAAGGGTTGTGTTAGTTCCCAATGTACTAAAGGCATTGCAGGACATTTCACATCTGTACCGCCAGCGATTTGACATTCCAGTTTTTGCCATAACCGGTTCAAATGGCAAAACGAGTACCAAGGAATTATTGATGCAGGTGATGTCAAAACGGTTTAAGACCCATTGTACTAAGGGAAATCTTAACAACCATATAGGAGTGCCATTGACTCTACTAGCCATGCCACTCGATACGGATTTTGCTATCATTGAAATGGGAGCTAATGCAGTAGGGGACATCTGGGAGTTGTGCAGTATAGCCTCACCCAATTATGGCTTGATAACGAATGTCGGAAAAGCCCATTTGGAAGGCTTTGGCAGCTTTGAGGGGGTGATCAAGGCTAAATCAGAGTTATATCGTTATCTGAATCAAAATGATGGAACTGTATTCGTTAATAAAGATGAACCAAATCTCAAGGAGAATTTGCCAGAAGGAATAAAGGTGACATTTTACCACAATGATGAAATCCTAGCGCCTCATTCAAAGGATTTGAAGTTAGTCACGGAGCATCCGAGTATACATTATGAATTTCGGGATGCAGAATTGAAATGTAGCGGTACTAGTCCTCTATTTGGAAAATACAATTTCCGGAACATCGAAGCAGCTTTTTCGGTCGGAAGATATTTTGATGTGGAAACAGCAAAAATTAAGGAAGCCATCCAAACCTATAGGCCAGATAACAACCGCTCGCAAATATTACAAGTAGATAAACTTACTCTAGTGTTGGATGCCTACAATGCCAATCCCAGTAGCATGGCACTCTCCATTGAGAGCTTTGCGCAAAGAGAAGGGCAGAAGATGCTAATTTTGGGTGAAATGATGGAACTCGGAGAAGATTCGAGTCTGGAACATGAGTTGATAGTCCACAGGCTAATGAAAGACCAATGGCAATGGGTCATCTTTATTGGGCAAGGATTTGCTAAGGTGCCATTACAAAATAGCTGGTTTTATCTTGAGCGGACAGCGGATGCCCTTGATCTGTTATCAAAGCTGAGACCGCTCGAGGGAACGTTATTGCTGAAAGGGTCGAGAAGCGTCGGTTTAGAGGCCCTTATTCCTTTCTTAACTGGTCGTAACGATGCATTGCGCTGATCAATCGATCAGGAATTTCACCAAAACAGGTTTGCTCATATTCCTCAAAGCTGCAGGGATATAGTCCATGGGTCGCAAAATCTCTAGGCAATTGACCAGGAATCTTGAACCACCATCGGTCTGATAGATCGCTCTTAAAGAACTTTACCGTAGGGTTGTTGTTGCTTGACTCTACAAGATACTCGATCAAATGCTCCTTCCTTATCGGATAATCCAATCTGCGAGCAGTTGTTCCTTGGTAGAAATACCACAACGCTTGAGCGCAAATATCAGCCACCTGCGGGCTCAAATGGTCGGTTTCAGGAATTCCATAAAAGGCAATTGCTTTTAGCTTTTCACTAAATCCCAGGTATCTGCAAAGCTGGCTGAGTTGTTCAGAACTCAATCCACTAGATCCGACATTTTCGATGCCAGGGATCTCTGAGCTTTTCAAAATATTGAGATCAATAAAAGCTAGGTCAGCATTTCGCAATACCGGTTCCGCCTGTTCGATATTCTTATGAATTTGACCCAAACGAATGGCTTCGAGGGGATGTGCTTGCTTGTCTGAAAAACCCATAGGATCCGACAAGTGACCCTGAATTCCGACATAGGAGACCTGAAATAGGTTCTTTGGCCATACTTCATTTACGATCGAAATGTGTTTTTCTGAAAGGATTGTCAGGTTGAATGGTTTCCCTTGAATGTCAAAAGCGTACAGTAATTCGGGTATCCAACTTAATTCTGTGTTAATTGCAACAAAAGTTTTTTGCATTTCTAGCAGGTGCAACCAAAACCCCGT
>JBDSUZ010000261.1:0-22061 GCA_039927395.1 Saprospiraceae bacterium
GATAAGATAAGAAGGCAAAATGGGGATTTCATCGAGGATTTGTGTTTATTCGGTGTGAAAGATGCAAAAGCGTTGGGCCTCAACCCTTGACTCTCTGCTAACTTGAAGTAAATATAAGCCAGCAGGAAGATCTGAGCGATCTATCCCGCGAATTTCTCCATTTTCCCAAGCTCCAATCTCCAATTTTCGACCTAAATGGTCTAGAATGGCAACTTGAAATCGACCCGCTGAATGATCTTTGACCTGGCATGTAAATTGACCTTGATTGGGATTGGGCCAAATATTGATTTCCCAATTATCAGAAATGGCTACTTGACTGCAATTGCTTGTCGTGCTCAACAAATCATGTCGCCATAGTTCCAATGTCTCCAGCATACGTAGCTTTTGTTGATCTGTAAACATCAGAAGGCAAGGATCGTCTGTGTAATTCATGAAATTCATAAATTGAGCAGAATGCCCACAGGACAAATATGGATACGTGGGACAACCATATATCGCATCTGATTGGACTGGTGTATCGCTAATGTCATCATCTAATTCGCAGCTACCATTATTTGTTCCCCAGAGATGTTGAAGATTGAAATAATGCCCCATTTCGTGGGTCAGAGTTCGACCCTGATTATGCTTTGGATTGCCAAATGCGAGCCGGTTGGTGCCGATATAATGTGGATCGATTATGATGCCATCTTCCGCAAGCGGACCTTGTCCTGGGAAACTCGACAGACCAAAGAATCCATCCATGTCACCAATCCAGATATTGACATACCTATTTGGATCCCATGCATTTACTCCTCCAGAATTGTCGTAGCAAATACTGCGTTTGTTATCAGCATCTCGATGAATTCCGACGTGTTCAATGATCGTTTGCGTGTAATCGATTCCCAGGCTCGGATTGCCATTAGGGTCTACCGTGGCAATGCAGAATTCAAAATTGATGACGCCAATATCTTTTCTAAATTCGGCAGGAACTTCACTTAGATCAGGATTTAGGCCTTGAAAATCTTTGTTGAGCGACGACAATTGAGTTAAAATCTGATCCTGATCAATTCGCTCAATGCTGTCTCTCCAAACTATATGGAAGACTACAGGAATGACAATATTTTCCCTTGGAACAATTGAATTTGAGGTAGTAGGTACAATGGATGGAGGTCTATAATCAGCAAGGCAATGTTTTTGAGCGATTGCAGTATTTGCCAATACTATAAGCAGTGTAAAGCAAAATACTACTTTGGAAAATGTGCGATAAATAGAAAATTGCTTGTCCACGTGGCAAAAATACGATCTTATTGGCAGAGAATTCAAATCAGGAAATGAAGTTGGGATTAGCCTCAATTCAAATTCTATGAATAGGGAAAATTTCAGTAGTTAAATGCTCTATTTATTTGAATTTACAGCCGAGATTATGGCTACTTGCACGTTTGCATAGAGCTGAGCCGAAAGTCTTTCGTATAGCTTACTGTCCTCATCCGATTCAAAGCCCTGATCATTCCAAGATCCCATACCTCCATATACCCAAGCTGCAGATGCGGCATTCATCAGTTGTCGAGAAAGTACAGAATAGTGCTGCGTTGGGAAGAGATTGAAACTGTTGTCTGCTTTTTCTTCATTTAGCATTTCTCTCGCGGATTGAAATATCTCTGTCCAGTTGTCAAGTGCGTGACGAGCTGCGAAATTTCCTATTTCCAGCAAGATTTTGTCAAGTGATTTCTTTGTTTCGATTTGATCAATCTGAAGATTTGTGATGGGAAATCTTTTGTCCTTTCGGCCGTAGCTCACTGTCCATATATTGTCATTTCTGTCATCAGGTGCATTGACCTCCCATCGATTGGACCAATAGTAAGAGTAATCTGCAAATATCGTTTCGATCATCCAATTACCACCGCCACCGACGAGACCTGCGAGTTTATGATCTTGATTGACCGTAGAGTTATCAGCTAGGTCCAAATAGAGTGACATTTTTTTGCAGTCATTTTCCCAAAGATCAGCATACCACTCTATCGGATCCTTGTTGAGAATAAGCTCCGAAGTCTCTTTCTCGTAAAATGACTTCTTGTATTCTCTGAAATCAACTTGATTACAAAATCGATAGATGACATGTTCAGGATAAAAGTCAGGCGGCATCAGCCCCGTTCGGAGGAAAACATCGCCGTAAGTTGTCAACCCGATAAGCTGCAAAATGGTACCGTTCATCTTTTCAATTTGATGGTCCCAAATTACTGAACTTGAATCAGTTTGGATTTCATTTTGTGCGCAGCAAATACCTGCACATTGTAGATTCCAAATGGTAAAGTTCTTAGTTCGATTTGCACAGCTTTGGCATTGTCCTGCAATATCTGTTGATGCACTAATCGTCCAGATGCATCATAGATTTTGATTTGCTCCAATGGATCAATGGAGGTGATGGTCAGTAATTTGTTGTCGGCAGAGACTGGATTGGGATAGATTTCGATCGACTGGTCGAGGTGTTCGATGCGGTATAGCGGACTATACCAAGTATGATCGGGCTCATCAATCCTGATCCTGTAATAGTTGACTGGAGTCAAGGGATCCTTGTCGATATAGGTCTCAGCAATAGTGTTGGAAGCGGGATTGAGAGCGGGTTTTGCAGTATAGATTGCAGTGAATTTTCGGGCATCTGCTGAGCGTTCGAGACTCATCTTATTGATCGGCCCGTCATATAGAAATGACCAAGAAATATTGATGGCTTCTTGTTGGTCGTGATAGGCATTTAGCGACAGCCATTTGATCGACAATGGAGTACCACTGTGGAATCCGGCGGACATACCATTTCCAAAGCTTGTAACCCATATCTCGTGCAGATCATTTGGATTGAAGAACACCCTTTCTGGTTGTGAAAATCGATAAGAGGCCACCTGTTGAAAAGTTGGATTTGCCGCAAGCATATTAGCTGAAAACCAAAGCCCTTCACTCTCTGTAGTGTAGTAAGCATCATTAGGATTGGCTGGCCAAAATGTCAGAGAAGTAACCCTGTCTTGGTTATTAATTTTGGTCCAGCTCGTGCCCCGATTTGTCGTCCTGTACATTCCACCCAAACCATTTGGAGCTCCTCCCCATCCGCTAAAAACGCATACAATCCAGGTATTTTGTGTTGGATCACTTGGATCGACTATGACGTCTTTGCTCCAATACCACATGCCGGGATCAGATTTGTCGGTCCATGATGTACCGTTGTAAAGAAAGCAACCCGAGGATCCAGTAAAAGTGCCACTTCCATTTCGCCGGCCGGAATATGTCACTAATACTTGCCCATCATTGAGCACAACTATTGATGCCGGGTGACCTTCAGTTCTTGGCGGATTTGGCAATTTGACCCAGGTCGAGCCGGAGCCAGCAGATAAGTTATTTGTTACATAAATACCGCCTGTTGCAGAATGAATCACGCTGGCATACATTCTTTCTGGATTGTTCGGATCCAATGCGACCCAAAATACGGGATGACCAAAATCGTGCATTAATTGCCAGGTAAATCCCTGATTAGTTGAAAACATCACCTTGCCATTGCCATCAGTGCCATCAAGTCTGGCATCGGTTAGGTAAGTACTCTGATAGATATCGTGAATATTGGAAGTGCCTGCGTAAACGTTTCCGTTGGGATGCACGGCAATGCGATACATCGAATTGGCAGTGTGACCTGAGTAATCAAAAGACCATTGTTGGCCTCCGTTGTCGCTTCGTTGACCGCGAATATCAGAGTAACAGGCAAACATTGAATTGTTGCCTGTCCAACTAACCTGCCAGCAGGAAGTATTTTCTATTCCTATCCCAGTGTAATGCGCTTTTTGTGGCGTGTTTTGGCCAGGAGGGTGAACGACAGATTGATCCGTGTACGCTTGCTTCCAACTTGCACCGCCATTGGCAGATGTGTGTACAAATCCAAAGTCAACTACAACAAGAGAATCTGGATTGTTTCTGCTGACGCTAATACCCGTGATGCAGGTCGCATATCCCCAACCCCTGTCGCCGCCTTGTCCTCCCCAACCGGTTTGTACGTTGCCATTGTTGGTATGAATAAATGCTTCAGTCCAGCTGGACCCGCCATTTATGCTCTTCCAGACTACTCCGAATTCTTCGGGATTGCCCCCTGCGAGATAGATTACATTCCTATCATTATGGCCCATTCGGGCAAATAGTATCCGATCATCTGAAAGGTCAAGTGTTCCAGTGATATTTGCCCAACTGGTATTGATATCGTTTTTGCCATAAATGCCAGTAATGCCATCTGCAGCCCACATTTCATAAGGCAGTACGCCAGCATACACATCACCCACCGAAGCAGCAACCGCTATTAACCTCAAAATTCCTCCAGATCTTCCAGCCGCAAATGAGTACATAACCTGCCCTCCGGGAATGCCCATATTGCCCATATTCGTAAAAGTATTACCTCCATTGGTCGATACTAATAGCCCTTGATTGGTGCCCACCAAGATGGTGTCAGCATCAAAGTATGTTCCTGCGATATGCAAGCCAGCACCATCTCCAGTTGTAAATTTGATTGTACAAGTGGTACCAAAATTATTGGAGAAATACAGATTACTGTAATCATTTGTCACAGACCTCTCGGGATGCGCGTAGTCAGCGTATATGCTGTAATAATTCTCATTTGCATCAATTCCCGGTAAATTGGCCCATGTTGTGCCGCCATTGAGCGTCACCGAAGGTACTCCACGAGTGTCATCGTCGGGGCTATTGTACCGGATTCCGTATCGCTGATTTGCATTGTTTGTGTACTGCAACTCTGAAGCTTGTCCCGCCGTAAATGTAGAAAAATGGTGGAATGTGTATTGACTACCAAAGTTTAACGTATAGAACAATTCTGACATATCAGAACTTAGGGAAAATTCCGAGGGATTGGATGGATTAATTGAAGGGCTAAAAAAGGCACCCCCACCGCCTATGCCTACATTGTTCCAGCTACTAACTTGCGAAGAACCCGCAAATGGAATTGACAAAATTACTACTATCGAGACTAGGTGTAGAAGCTTTGACATAGGTCGTTAATTTGGACTATTTGGTACATATTACGCTTACAACAACGGCATCAATGTACAACAGAATCCTCCATGGCCGAAGGGTTGGAACTATAACTTTTGCTAGTTTTTGATTGTTGTAAGCAATACCAAAAGTGCAGTGAACAACTGAGTTCAGCACTTTTTTGAACAATTTGAGAATACTTTGACTCTCAAAGCATTAAAATCGGACGATTAACAGATATTTGCGGGATGAACTTACGCAAGCAAGCCGACACCAAGCATCAGGACAACCTGCTGCTTGGTGTAGAGTTGGCTGGAAAGCATGTGAAGTTCATGATTTCAGAGGACATCAATTCCCTCGCTGATGAATGGCGAATAGCTTCGCCAGCAGACAATGTCTTCTTGCAGCTATCCTACCTCCAATGCGTACATCTTGATCCACCTCCTGGGATGACATTTGTATATCAGGTATCCTTCATTGCTGGTCAAGCTATCGGAGTTGCTTATTATCAGGTAAGGCATTTTGATGCATACCAGAGTATCAAAGCTGATAAGGAGGCAAATAGGAGTTGGTGGCAAGTGCCCACTCTTTGGGTTAGAGGTATCATCGCCAAATCAGTTTCGCTCAGAACATTGATCGCAGGCAATCTAATGTTGACCGGTGAACATCACGCATATTTTGCTCCTGAGATCGATAAGGATTTTCAAACAAAGATGACTCTGCAGGGAATACAAAATGTACAGAGACATCTGGCATCAAAAGGGACCTCAGCGCCATTGTTGCTAATCAAGGATTATTATCCAGGCAATGAACTGGATATCAAGCAGGTAAAAGAGGCTGGAATTCATCCATTCTTTGTCCAACCTAATATGGTCCTGCATATCGATCACCGATGGAATAAGTTTTCGGATTACGTGGAAAATCTGCATTCCAAATATCGAGTGAGGATGAAACGAGCGTTCAAGAAATCAGAAGGAATACAGGTAAGGCCCCTAAATAAGGAACAAACCGAAGAGCTAATGCCGGGCATATACGCATTATATAAAAGGACATTGGGAAATGCGGGATTTAATGTGGTAGATTTAAATCCAAGTTATTTAATTGAATTGCATGATTTCTTGCATGATAAATACACGATAAATGCTTGTTTTTATAAAGATGAATTAATTGCATTTTTTACCTTGATTAAGAATGGACAAGATCTAGAAGCGCATTTCCTAGGAATGGATGCTGAAATCAATCGAAATTTTCAATTGTATCTTACCAACTTATTCAGAATCGTCGAAACCGGAATATTGGGAGACTGTAAGCGCATAATATTTGCCAGGACGGCTATCGAAATCAAGAGTTCAATCGGCGCTATTCCAATCGACATGACCTGTTATATGAAGCACCAAAATGGAATAGTTAATTACTTTGTGCCTACATTAATCAAATTGCTCAATCCGATGGAAAAATGGGTCATGCGAAATCCTTTTAAACACTAATCTGAATAAGTATATGATAAGTGGGATGCATTTATTGGGATATTTTGGCGCGATCATCATGGGTCTTTCGCTTGGACTCATAGGTGGCGGTGGTTCCATATTGACCGTCCCGGTGCTTGTATATTTATTTTCGATCGAACCAGTCCTTGCCACAGCGTATTCCCTCTTTATTGTTGGATCGACCAGTTTGGTGGGCTCCCTCAGTCATTTACGTCTTGGCAATGTGCAGTGGAGAGCGGCAGCAATTTTTGGATTCCCTTCGATAATTTCGGTTTTCCTGACTCGGTATTTTATTATGCCGGCAATTCCCAATCATTTATTTACAATTGGCAATGTAGAGTTTACAAAGGCAATATCTCTACTAGTGTTGTTTGGCTTTGTGATGCTTTACTCTGCCGTCAAGATGATAAGGTACAACCGCAAGGAGGAGATAGTAGACGTAAGTCAGAATTTCAAGATTTCATCATTAGTGATCCAAGGGACGTTGGTAGGAGTTTTGGCTGGCCTGATTGGGGCTGGAGGAGGATTTTTGATCATTCCTGCCTTGGTATTTTTTGCCAAACTACCGATGAAAAAAGCCATTGGTACTTCACTAGTGATCATTGCATCCAATTCACTGATAGGATTTATCGGCGACTTACATGCCGGTAGAACAGTAGATTTTCCATTTTTATTGGTATTTACTGGCGTCGCAGTATCCGGCATCATAATAGGAAGTTTGCTTTCGGGTAAATTTTCAAATAAAAAACTCAAGACCATATTTGGATGGTTTGTGCTTTGTATGGGCATTACCATTATTTTGAAGGAATTACTATTTAACTAATGTCACATAGCGAACAAGAGGAATATTGGAACGAAAGATACATCGCAGGAGAGACCGGATGGGATCTCGGAATGGCATCACCGCCAATCGCAGAATATGCCGATCAATTAGGGGATAAATCAATTGATATATTGATTCCTGGCTGTGGTAGTGCTTATGAGGCAAAATATTTGCTGGAATTAGGATTTTCATCCATAACCTTAATTGACATTTCCGAATTTGCATGTCAGCGGCTGAGAAGCGAACTTTTGCCTGAATTTGATGGCAAGGTGAAAGTAATTCAGGGCGATTTTTTTGAATTTAATGGGCAATTTGACCTCATTATTGAGCAGACTTTCTTTTGTGCTTTACCAGTGGATCTGCGCCAAGCTTATATGGAGAAAATGTACGTACTGCTCAAGCCTAGAGGCAAGCTCGTTGGTTTGCTATTTGATCGACAATTTGAACTAAGTCCTCCATTTGGTGGAAGCAAGGAAGAATATCGTAAGCTTTTTGAACAAAAGTTCAAGATTTGCACTTTAGAGGCGTGTACAAACTCCGTAAAGCCACGGGAGAATTCGGAGCTTTTTTGTATATTAAAGAAACAGTAGAATCGACTCAAGATGAAAGTAGAACAATGGTACACAGGATGTTTGGCTCAAGGAGCATATTATGTCGAATCAGATGGCGAAATAGCTATCATCGATCCCTTGCGTGAGACAGCACCATATCTGCAAAAGGCAGAAGAAAATGGTGCCAAAATTAAATATGTGTTCGAGACACATTTTCATGCAGATTTTGTGTCAGGGCATGTCGATTTGGCCAAAAAATCAGGTGCAGCTATCGTTTTTGGGCCGGGTGCTAGTACCGACTATCAAATGCATAATGCCACTGATGGTGAAATATTCAAAGTTGGAAAATTGCAAATCAAGGCCCTGCATACTCCTGGTCACACGATGGAGTCAACTTCCTATCTATTGTATGATGAAAATGGCAAGCCATATTGCATATTCACCGGTGATACCTTATTTATCGGAGATGTGGGAAGACCAGATTTGGCAATCAAAGGTGATTTAACTCAAGAAGACTTGGCTGGAATGCTTTATGATTCACTGAGAACAAAAATCATGACATTGCCCGACGATGTCATTGTGTACCCAGCACACGGCGCAGGATCAGCTTGTGGTAAGAACATGAGCAAAGAGACTTTTGACACCTTAGGGCACCAGAAGCAAGTAAATTATGCTTTGCAGGACATCGACAAAGCCACATTTGTCAAGGAATTGACGACAGGTATCGATCCTGCACCTCAGTATTTTGCAAAAAATGCCCAAATGAACAAAATGGGTTACCTCGATATAGATACTGTGTTGGAACAGGGCACGAAATCGCTTGATATCGAATTGTTTGAACAAATGGCCAATCACAAAATGGTCATGATCCTTGATGTGCGCAAGCCTCAAGACTTTGCTAAGGGTTTTGTTCCGGGGTCGATCAATATCGGTCTCGATGGACAGTTTGCCCCTTGGGTCGGAGCCTTAATTACTGATCTGCAGCAGCCTATCTTGTTGGTGTGCGAGCAGGGTAGGGAAGAGGAAACAGTCAAGCGACTTGCAAGAGTGGGTTACGACAATGCCCTTGGATTTCTTGCTGGAGGATTTGAGGCTTGGCAAAATGCTGGAAAGCCAATTGACACAATTGAATCCATTTCAGCCACAGATTTTGCAGAGGAAATCAAGACCCACCCAGTGAAGATTATCGATGTTCGTAAAAATGGCGAATACAATGCAGAGCATTTAGAAGATGCAATTCATATGTCACTGGACAATATAGAGCAGTGGATTGGGAGTTTCGATCCCGCTGAAAAGGCATTCATACATTGTGCTGGAGGATATCGCTCTATGATTGCAGCTTCAATACTCAAAGCTCGCGGATATCACGATATAGTCAATATCGCAGGAGGATTTTCAGCTATTTCTAAGACTGATTTACCAAAATCAAGCTTTGCCTGTCAGTCCAAGTTGAGCATTTAGACCACAGCAATCAGTTTATTTTTTCAGCAGCGGTATCCAGGATTCAGCTTTTTTTAATGACAATTGACCCATCGAGTCGAGTCTAAGCACCATGCTTGTTTGCATGTGTTTGAAGTAAAATATTCGGCTTCCAGATTCCATTGTTTGACGTTCGTAGGACATTTGTGTTGAGTTGCCGCCTTCAGTAATTGTCGCCGCATCTTGCTTCAATTCAATCTCGCAATTTTCTCCAGAATAGATTCCATCAGCTAATTCGGCCAAAGGTGCATGTTGCATTTGGGCTGATTCCGGAGCATAGGCAGGCATTTCCTGCATTTGCTTGTTGGAAGCCACTAAGTTGGCCGGCTTATTATTTTGCAAAACATAAAGTAAGGCAATCGTCGTCAACAAAAGCACTGTAATCGATGCAGCAACACTCATTCTGGTAAAGCCTAGGCGTCGAATAGGAGAGGCATGATCCAGTCGTTTCTCCACTCTCTTCCACAGATGTGGATCGGGCTGAGATCTGCTTTCTTGATGTGCTATTCTATATTTTTCTGAAAGAGGTGCCATAATGCTATATTTTGGTGGCGTCTACGCCGAGTTTTGTCCTTACAAGATCCTGCAATTTCAATCTCGCTTTCATCAACTGCGTCTTGGTTGTATTGACCGAAATTCCTAGCAGATCTGCGATTTCCTGATGCTTCATACCTTCAAGAGAGTAGAGGTTAAACACCGTTTTGCAGCCTAGTGGCAATAAATCTACCAGTTTGAGCAATTCTCGAGCAGCCATTTCACTACCAATATCTGGTTCGGAATCAACAAGAAACTCAAGTGAGGCATCATCTGCAAATTGAAAATGTTTCTGTCTGCGGATAAACATCAGGCATTCATTTACCATGATTCGTCTAACCCATCCCTCAAGTGATCCTTCGTCGCGAAATGAATCTAAGCGAGTCATTGCCTTATAAATGCCTTCAATAAATACATCCTCAGCATCGGCTGGCTGATGCACATATCTAAGACAAACGGCCAGCATTTGCGCAGCAAAGCGATCGTAGAAAAGCCTTTGAGCCTTGCGATGACCGATTTTACAAGCAATATAGAGTTCCTGATCGCTCAAAATGGTTGCGGATGAATTACACAAATATAGATGCAGATCGAGTCATTATAGTTGCCATTGCTGAAAGAAATGTTTACAAATGCTAAGCGCCTTTGTCCTCAACTCGATGGTATCCGAAAATTGAAAGCCTTGACCTTTGAAGCAATTTGAATACCTATCGTCATGATTGTATCTTTGCCGATTCATTTTCAACAGGTATTTACAAGTATATGAGTTCTGATTCACGTTACACGCCATCACTTATCGAGCACAAATGGTATTCTCACTGGCAACATAAGGACTACTTCTCATCTGTCCCAGATGACCGTGAAGCATACGCGATCGTCATACCTCCTCCCAATGTGACAGGAATGTTGCACATGGGGCACATGCTCAACAATACGATTCAGGATATCTTGATCCGCAAGGCTAGAATGGAAGGCAAAAATGCCTGTTGGGTACCTGGCACTGATCACGCCTCAATTGCAACTGAAGCAAAGGTTGTCAGATGGCTTAGAGAAGAGAAGGGCCTGAAAAAATCTGATCTGACAAGGCCGGAGTTTCTTGAATACGCTTGGCAATGGAAAGAAAAATATGGCGGGATCATCCTCGAGCAGCTGAAAAAACTCGGCGCTTCTTGTGATTGGAAACGCACAGCCTTCACAATGGATGAAGTGCGTTCAAAAGCTGTGATTAAGGTATTTGTTGACCTATACAAAAAAGATAAGCTATACCGCGGATTGAGAATGGTCAATTGGGATCCATCAGCAAAAACTGTGCTGTCAAATGAAGAGGTATTATTCTCAGATGAGCAATCCAATCTCTACCACGTCAGATATAGAATCGATGGCACGGAGGATGAATGGATAACTATTGCAACGACGCGCCCAGAAACAATATTGGCAGATACTGCCGTCGCTGTGCATCCCGATGATGAGCGATATGCTCATTTAGTAGGAAAAATGGCCATCATACCAATGGTCAATCGCGTGGTGCCAATCATCTTTGATACATATGTGGAGAAGGATTTCGGTACGGGTGCGCTCAAAGTAACTCCTGCGCATGATGTCAATGACTACGAATTGGGCCTCAAGCACGGACTAGAAGTCATCGATATATTCGAAGAGGATGGCACCTTGACTCCTGCTGCACAATTCTACGTTGGCCTTGATCGATTTGAAGTTCGTAAAAGGATCAGCAAAGATCTGGACAAGAGCGGTCACTTGCTCAAAATGGAACCATATCAGAATTCTGTAGGCCGCAGCGAACGCACAAATGCGGTCGTTGAGCCCCGCTTGTCGCTGCAGTGGTACGTCAGAATGCAGTCGCTTACCGAACCTGCATTAAAAGCTGTGATTGAAGACGATATTCGCTTTTTTCCCAAGCAATTTAAAAATACTTACCGCCACTGGATGGAAAACTTCAGGGATTGGTGTATCAGCCGCCAACTGTGGTGGGGACATCAGATTCCAGCCTGGTATTTGGGAGAGGAAGTCTTTGTAGGTGAAACAGTTGAAGAGGCGCTAACCGAAGCTATTAAGAGCACTGGAAACACAAAGTTGTTGATATCAGATCTCCGACAGGACGAAGATGTATTAGACACTTGGTTTTCCTCTTGGCTATGGCCAATATCGGTATTTGACGGCTTTGAGTCGAAGGAAGAAATTGATTACTACTATCCTACAGCGGTGGTCGTCACTGGTTGGGATATCATATTCCTTTGGATCGCAAGGATGGTGATGGCAGGATATGAGTGGAGAGGTGACAAGCCGTTTCGTGATGTTTACTTCACAGGGATGGTTCGCGACAAATTGCGTCGCAAGATGAGCAAGCAACTTGGCAATTCACCAGATCCGCTCAAGCTCATTGAAGACTTTGGCGCTGATGGAGTGAGGTTTGGCATGTTAGCGAGCTCACCTGCAGGTGGAGACCTCCTATTTGATGATAAACTATGTGAGCAAGGAAGGAATTTCTGCAACAAAATGTGGAATGCGCTGCGATTGCTCAAAGGATTGAATATAGTCGATGAAGAGCAATCGCCTAAGAGTGCATTGGCTTCCGCTTGGTTGACACAACGTATGGATAAGGTCCTTGAGGCTTCAATTGGAGATTTTGAGCAGTATCGCTTGTCAGAGGTGCTGATGAATTTTTACAAATTCGTTTGGGATGATTTCTGTTCTTGGTATTTGGAAATGATTAAACCGGCATTTGGCGAAGCTATTGACCGGAAATCCTACGAAGAAGCCGTAGGGCATTTCGAAAGAATCTGTAGCATGCTTCATCCATTTATGCCCTTCATCACTGAAGAACTTTGGCATTCAATGCGTGATAGGGCAGAGGGTGAAGATTGCATGATTAGCATTTATCCAAAAGCGCAATCGCAAGCTTCAGAGCTGCTGGGGCCTATGGAACAGATCACTGATATAATATCCAAGATTCGCGATGCGCGCAATAAGAATGGTATCGGGATGAAGTTGGACTTGGAGCTTTTGCTTGAGGAATCAGCTAATACTAAGGTGCTTTTGGCATTAGATGGTGCGAGTGAGATGCTAGTCAAGCTCGCCAATTTGAAGCAAGTTGTAGTGGTCAAGGAAGAGCCCGCGATTCAATACGTTAGTTTTGTGTCTGGAACAGATAAAATCTACTTGGAAATGCCTGTTGAAATCGATAAGGACTCAGAGGAAGCGCGTCTTAGCAAGGAATTGGAGTATGCCAATGGATTTCTCAAGTCGATACAACAGAAGCTCAGTAACGAGAAATTCGTCAATTCAGCTCCTGAGGCTGTAGTTGATGCCGAACGCAGGAAAATGGCTGATGGAGAGGCAAGAGTTAGATTAATACAGGAGAGCTTGAACAAGCTAAAGGCATAAGTTCGAAATCAAGCCAGTTAAATATTTGGCCCCAAAGGGCATAAAAAAAGCCCGTCCTACTAAGCAGAGACGGGCTTTTCTATTTAATTCTGTTTCCAGAATTTATTCAGTGATCATCACTTTTACAGTGCGGATACCTTCAGAAGTTGTCAAGCGCAAGAAGTAAGATCCTTGAGCAAAACCGCTTACATCAATTTTTGTGTTTTGTTGTCCAGCATTTTGCAAAGCAACTGTTTTCAACACTTTACCTGTGATGTCGGCTATGCTTAAGTTACCTTTCGTAGCTTTGCCTAAATCCAAAGTCACGTTCATTTCACCTTTAACTGGGTTAGGGAACACTGATAAAGCATCAACTGGAAGTGTTTCTTCAGCACCAGTTGTGAATGTGATGTCAGTATTCAGACGTTGTACTGCGATTGCATCATCAGCACCAAATCCTTGTGTGTACCAACGGTCACCAGAAATCCATACCGGAGATACTGCATCAGGCTTGTATGAGTAGTCTATGCTGTTAGAAACACCTTGGTACAAAACATAGTTAAGCGCTCCTGCATATTCAGTTACGATGAAGTATTTTCCATTAGGTTTCATGACTACACCTGGTTCGCCAGTTTCGAAATCTAAGATATCTACAGTGAATTCAGCATAATTTGCATCAGCAGCTGTGAATGTGTAATTGTTCAAGCCAACTAGCACTAGTTCATCACCAGGAGTGGTACCATAATAGTTCAAACCTTCAAAATCGCTGAAATCATCTAAGCAGTTTATTTCCAATAAATAAACATTTACTGAACGTCCAGTTAACACTTCTGGAGCACCAGCAGTACATGAGAAAGTGGTAGACAAGGCAGTGGTCTGGATATTATCGTCCGGACTCATTTTGTAGTAGTTACCAAATGCATAGTCGCCATCAGCACCTGGACGCAAACCACCTGTGATTGCTTGGTCCTTAGAGAACACTTTTTCAGAGAAATTAAACAGCTCATTTAGCGTGTTGTCAGTAGGCGTAATATCAGGATGGTCTTCGCTCCACATGTTATATGTTAGGCGATATTGTCCAATATTCAGGATCTCAGGAACGTCCCATGACATGTCAGTCAAGTCAAATAAAGAATCCACAACACCTTGTGCGATCTCATCGAACTTCATTGAATCTGTGTAGATGACTTCTGAAGAAGCTGTATTAATGATTGTTGCTTTGATCCAAACATTAGTTTGGGCAGCTCCACCTGGATTACTAACATTCGCTGCAAAGAACCATGTCTCAGGCTTAGCATGATATTGCGGAGTCTGGAAGCTTGACGGAGAATAGTACATGCCTGACATAACTAAGTCATTGTCAGGTAAAGTAGTTAAAGACACATCATCTACTATCCAGAAATAGTATTCACCATCAAAGGAAAAACGGAACTGAACTGCAGATTGATTAGCAGCAACTGCAGTAATGTTGATTACTTTTTGAGAGTTATTTGGAGTAGCAGCGTTAGTTGCTATCTCTGTGTTAAGTGGAAACGGTACCCAAGTGGCTCCGTTATCTGTCGTAACTTCAATTGAAGTGGCAGACTGGAAATTGCGATAGTACTGTGTAAAGTTAACAGCAACAGTAGCAAATGCAGAACAATCAATGACAGGTGATGTCAATACGCCTTTGTGGGGAGAAGGGCAGTCACCAAGTCCAAAATTGCCGACGATGCCAGCATTATCTAGACGGTCAGAATTAAATACAGCAGCTCCATTAGCTACTGAAGGAGAAGCAATTGCAGGCAAAGTACCCCAATAGGCACCGCCGTCTGCTTTTCCATTGGCTTTCCATTCCCAAAGTGCTAAGTCAGCTTTAGTAGGGTCTGAAGAGCTAAGACCTGTTGCGGTCCAGCCCGTTAGGCCTCCACTGAATTCAGCAACGGGATCACCTGCTCCACCCCAAATTAGTGTTTGGGCACTGACAGTATAAGCGCCAAAGCTCATAGCCAGGATAAGTAGCAAGTTTAGTGTAAGAGATTTCCTCATGATATCAATTTTGTTAAAGTTTAAATAATGGCAGACAATATTAAGGAATAATTCCTTATTTCTTGATAGCACCAACAATCATATTGTAGATATGAAACGTTCATGCTGAAAAAATGGTTTTGAGTTCGTTTTGCAAAAGTTGCTTGTCAATAGGCATAACTCCCGGAAAGCCACAGACAATTCCACCAGCCTCGTTTGCGATCAGAGCAGCGTCAAATACCGACAGACCAGCAGCTTGTGCGAGACTGAATACGCTTATCACTGTATCTCCGGCTCCACAAACGTCAGTAATGGGTCTTGATCTCACAGGTATCAAGCTACTTTCATCACGTTCATCAGAGACAAATATGCCTTTTTCTGAAAGTGTAATTGCTATGTTTTTAGCGTTTAACTTTTGTTTCAAAAATTTTGCAGCCTTATCAAGGTCCTCCAAAATCGGTTCAACTTCAAAGGGCAACTGCTCTCTTATTTCCTTGAGATTGGGTTTGAATGTCGTGGCTCCCTGATATGCCAGGAAATTTTTTTGCTTCGGATCAACCGATACAGGGATTTGATATTTGGCCGCAATAGCAAGCACATCTTTGATCAATGAATCGTTTAGCACTCCTTTATTATAGTCTTGCAAAATGATCCAATCTGGAGCATCTTGTTGGCATAGATCTTCGAGGAAATTACAAAGCCTGTTGTTCATCGCTGCACTGAGATCTTCAATATCTTCCTGATCGATTCTCAATAGCTGATGTATGCCATCCAACACTCTAGTCTTCAGTGTTGTGCGTCGGTCAGTATCTTCGAATACTCCCGAAGGATCGAGGGAGGCATCGCTAAGCTTTTGCTTAAGAATCATCCCCTCGTTGTCAGAGCCACAGACAGCTACTAAGGTGCATTTAGCTCCCAGGGCCTGGATATTCATACCAACGTTGGCGGCTCCTCCGAGCCGATCCTCTGTGGTTTGGTGCAGTAAGATCGGCACAGGAGCCTCCGGCGATATCCGGTCAACTCGACCCGATACGTACCGGTCTATCATCAAATCACCTACAACTGCAATATGCAGTCCAGGTAAAGCATCAAAATATTGTGAGAGGGTCTCAGCCTTCATATTAGCGCTAAAGCATATGTTGAATAAAAGTAACAATATGGTCGCTTGCACCTTGATGTCGGTACAAGAACTGCAAATTTGCGCTTCCCAATTGATTCCTCTTGCTTTCATCAGATAAAGTATCCAAAATATGCTGTAAATCTTCAGAATTGCGGATTTCAAATCCACCGCCTGCACTCATAAATCCCAATGCTTCGGGAAATTTATGATGATTAGGGCCAAAAATGATTGGTCTTCCAAATGCAGCCGGCTCCAATGTATTGTGGATGCCTCGACCAAAACCACCACCAATGTATGTCAAAGCAGCGTATTGATACATTGCAGCCAGCGTGCCAATACTATCTACGAGCAATATTGTTGGGGCGTTGGGTATGGACCCATTCATTTTGCTATATCTTATGATTGGGCAGCCAACTTTTGTTTCGATATCTGCCAGATGGCCTTCAGAAATATCGTGAGGAACTATTATCAACGGCATGTCAAGTTCTTGCAACTTATCAAGAATGTCGAATATCAAGGCTTCGTCAGGTGACCATGTGCTACCTGCTATGAAGGCCTTTTTGCCCTGCAAGAAATGCTCAATTGCTGGTATTGGTTTTAATTCTGCAACTATCTCTAACACTCTGTCAATCCTTGTATCTCCAACGCAGGTGACATTTACTATTGCAATGCTGCGGAGCAATGATTGCGATTCATTTTGTTGGACAAAAATATGCCTGAATGTGCTAATGGACTTTCGCATAAAACTGCCCCATGGCTGGAAATATATTTGCCCTGGTCTGAACTGCGCTGAAATGAGAATGGCAGGAATATTTCTTTTCTTCATTTCCAGAAGTAATATCGGCCAGATGTCGTACTTGACGAATATGGCGAGTTCGATATTTAATGCATCAAGGTAGGGGAGGACAAGTCTTTTGTTGTCAAATGGCAAATAGCAAACTAGATCAGCTTCGGGATAATTTCGACGGATCGCATAGCCTGAGGGAGAGAAAAAGGTCAGTAGAAACTGATGATTCGGATATGCTTTCTTGAGTTTTTCAAACACCGGTCGTCCCTGTTCGAATTCGCCAAGCGAAGAACAATGCATCCAGATTGTTGGCTTATTGCGATCCAGTTTTTCTGCAATTTTCTGCAGTGTCAATTTTCTTTCATCGAGCCACTCTTTCAATTTTGCATTGAAAAGGGCTGCTATACGCAGGCCAAATAGGGCTATGCCTATGATAACTTGATATAGCCCTTGTTGGATCAAGACTTAGTAATATATTTCTTTGGTATTCTGCGAGAAGTAGAACGGCAGAATGAGACCTAATCTAAAGTCGGTGAGCAAGTCGAGTCGTTTGCCGTTTTGATTTTGCATCGTACTATAATCGTAGCTGCGTTGGCCCTTGGTAAATCCCTGGTAAAAGTCAAATAGTGCAAAGAAATTGAGACGCTTTCTCAGGTCGAGTTGCTGATATCCGATAGACTGATGAAGCATGAGACCTCTGGTCAATCTGTCGTAGCCCTTGATATAGTCCTGTGATATTTGCACTAGCGATGAGAATTCGTCGAGGATACGAACTTTGTGTTGAATCATGCCGACACCAGCATTGATTCTAATACCTTGCACACCCTTTTGCTTGCCAATCGGTATTAACTTGCCGATATACAGATTGCCTTGAAATCCTCTTTCTCTCAAGTAAGTCGCTGCAATGGCCCTGTTGCTGCCAAGTATATCTCCATCAGCATTTTTGAGATTTGCAATCACGTCTTCCTTGACATCGCCACCAAAAAAGAAGCCGGACTCCAAGCCCGCGAACCAATATTTGTCCTGAATCAATTCAAGATTGATAGCTGCTTGGAAATGATTGCCAAAGCGCTTGGCCATATCCTTGCCTGGTAAGCCATAACCATAGGATAAGCCTAAGAGCAAACCAGTTTTTGCTTCATTGGGAAGATTCTGGGCTTTAAGCCCAAAGGGCATGACAAAGACAAAAAGTATTGCGCAGAGATTCATTCGCATGATTCAAAAGTACATATTTTCCTTTATTTGGGTGAATTTGATACAGATTTGGTCAGGCGAGGGCTTAAACTTACTTTTGCAGCTGAAACGGAAGATTATGTCAAAAAAGAGAGTGTTGATAACCGGAGCAGCCGGATTTTTGGGATCGCATCTATGCGAGCGATTCATCGAGGAAGGCTATCAGGTCATTGCAATGGACAATTTGATTACAGGAAGTATCCAAAATATCGAGCACCTCTTTCCGCATCCCGATTTTGAATATTATCAGCACGACGTCACCAAGTTCGTGCATGTGCCTGGCAAATTGGATTATATCTTACATTTTGCCTCACCAGCCAGCCCCATTGATTATCTCAAGATGCCGATTCAGACGCTCAAAGTTGGCTCTTTGGGAACACATAACCTATTGGGACTTGCCAAAGACAAGCAAGCTAGATTCATGATCGCTTCAACATCAGAAGTGTATGGCGATCCCTTGATTCACCCTCAGCCAGAGGAATATTGGGGCAATGTAAATCCAGTAGGACCGAGAGGAGTATACGATGAGGCCAAACGATTTCAGGAAGCCATTACGATGGCTTACCATAATTACCATGGGCTAGAAACACGTATTGTGCGCATATTCAACACTTATGGTCCTCGTATGAGGTTAAATGACGGCCGTGCACTGCCAGCTTTCTTTTCGCAAGCGCTCAAAGGTGAGCCCGTTACTGTATTTGGCGATGGAAGTCAAACACGCTCGTTTTGTTATGTCGATGACTTGGTCGAAGGTATCTATCGCCTGCTATTGAGCGATTATCATATGCCGGTCAATATTGGCAATCCTGACGAGATCTCGCTATTGGATTTTGCAAAGGAAATTATCGAATTGGTTGGCGATCCCGCTGTTAACATTGTCTATCATCCGCTACCTGCTGACGATCCAAAGCAACGTCAGCCGGATATCACTAAGGCAAGAAAACTGCTCAATTGGGAACCAAAAATATCTCGCAAGGAAGGACTACTTAAGACAGTCGCCTACTTCAAGAGGGCGGTACATTAATTTCTAGGCCTCCATTTCGGCTTTCATAGCGCTTACTCCAGGTAAGATTTTGCCTTCCAACAGCTCGAGCATTGCTCCGCCGCCTGTGGATACGTATGAGACTTGCTCCGAGAGATCCATTTGTTGAATAGCGGCAACAGAATCACCTCCTCCAACAAGTGAATAAGCTCCTTTTTGAGTTGTATCAGCTACTGCGAGTGCTATTTTCCTTGTGCCGTTGGCAAAATTTGACATTTCAAATACGCCCATCGGGCCATTCCAAAGTATAGCTTTTGATTGCTTGATCACCTCAGTAAATGCATCGACAGCTTTTGGTCCGATGTCCAATCCCATCCAAGGAGCTTGGATTTCATCAGATTTTTGAGTCTTGACAGGCACTTCGTTTGAAAATGATTCGGCGATAACCGAGTCTTCAGGAAGGTGTATTTTTACACCTTTCAATTCTGCCTCTTTCATGACCTCCAAAGCTGTATCAAGTTTATCGACCTCTACCAGGGAGTTTCCAATTTCCCCGCCTTGGGCTTTGAAAAATGTATAAGCCATGCCACCACCTATGATCAAATGGTCCACCAAGTGGATCATTTTTTTGAGCAATAATATCTTATCCGACACTTTAGCCCCACCGATGATAGCTGTGAGGGGCCGTGGTGGATTGTTTAGTATTTTTTCTGCATTTGCCAATTCGGCGTCCATCAGGAATCCAAAGGATTTCTTGGATTTTGGGAAATATCGAGCAACAGTAGCTGTCGAACTGTGCTCACGGTGTGCAGTGCCAAAGGCGTCATTGACATAGCAATCAGCTAAATCTGCCATTTGCTTGGCCAGCACAGTATCACCTTTTGTTTCGCCAGCCTCAAATCGAGTATTTTCCATCAGGAGCACTTCTCCTTTTTTGAGATTTGCCACCATTTCTCTCGCCTTTGGGCCTACTGTTTCAGGACAAAACAATATTGGCATTTGAAGCAAGTCTGATAGATGCTTTTGCAAATGTTGCAAAGTCAGTTTCTCTCTAGGAACGACGCCCGTTTCCTTGATAATTTTGTCAGGCCGACCTAGATGCGACATCAGGATTATGCTTCCACCATCGTCGAGTATGTATCGCAAGGTCGGTATCGAAGCAGTCATCCTCGTATCGTCGGTAATTTCAAATTGTGCGTTGAGCGGCACATTGTAATCCACGCGGACCAATACTTTTTTATCGTTGAAATCTATGTTCATGCTTTGATACTTTGTAACGAAAATAAAAAAACCGCTTCATTATTGTTGTCTGAAGCGGTCTTATAATATGAAATGGGATTTTTTCTGCTAGAATTTCAACATGCCAACCAATTGAGCCAGACGAGCTGAATATCCTGATTCGTTGTCGTACCAAGCCACCACTTTGACAAATCGTCCTTCGACTTCAGTAAGTAAACTGTCAAATATAGCGGAGTGTTCGTTGTTGATGATATCGGTCGAAACCAGGGGATCTGTCGAATATTCGATGATGCCTTTCATATTGGTTTCAGAAGCTTTTTTGAATATCGCATTGACTTCTTCAGCAGTAGTATCGCGACTTGCTACGAAATTGAGATCGATGAGAGAACCTGTAATAACAGGAACGCGAATGGCTATCGCTAGCATTTTGCCAGCGATTTCGGGAACAACCAAAGAGGCAGCCACGGCCGCTCCGGTCGACGTAGGGATGATATTGACTGCTGCAGCTCTTGCACGACGCAAATCGCTATGCGGAGCGTCCTGGAGCACCTGGTCCTGCGTGTAGGCATGTATGGTCGTCATCGAACTTTGTACCAAGCCAATCGTATCGCATATTATCCTTGCAATTGGAGCAAGGCAATTAGTGGTACATGAGGCATTGGAGAACAAATCTTCAGCCGCTGTTATTTCGTCATCATTGACCCCGATCACGATTGTTTGCACGTCAGAACCTTTAGCAGGGGCTGAAATGATTACTTTTTTGGCGCCGGCAGTAATGTGTTTTGAAGCTTCTGGTCTTGTTACGAAGCGGCCAGTGCACTCAATTACTACATCTACGTTGAGATCTTTCCAGGGTAGGAGAGCGGGATCTTTGATTTCGGTGACTTGGATAGGTCGACCGTTGACAATCAAGGAATTCGGAGTTGATTCGACGCTGCCTTGGAATTTGCCATGGCTCGAATCGTATTTTAGCAATTGCGCGAGCGTCGCATTGTTTGTCAGATCATTGATGCCTACAACTTCGATATTAGGATTGCTGATCAGATTGCGAAATGTGAGGCGGCCGATACGGCCAAAGCCGTTGATGGCTACTTTTATGGGCATGGAAACTAGGTTGTTAAGAGCTTTGAATGGTACTTAGTGTAAAAGTAACAATAATTAATTATTGGAACAAATTACCTTTAGGAAGGTTCAGAGTTTGTTGGCGAAATTGTGCAGGAAATTGACTTCGATAGGCAAAACGCCACTGCGAAAATTGAAGTATTTCAAGCTTTCTCAAGTTTTTTTGCCCTCTTACTTGCCAAATAAATTCAAGCGATTATCTTTGCCCTGCTTTTAGAGAAAAGCTATAATATTTGACATCATTGGCCCATTCGTCTATCGGTTAGGACGTAAGATTTTCATTCTTGAAAGAGGGGTTCGACTCCCCTATGGGCTGCTTTGTATTTT
>JBDSUZ010000262.1:0-7953 GCA_039927395.1 Saprospiraceae bacterium
AGAGCAGCTAATAACGCGAGCTCCAGAACGGTAAGCATAGTCAATCCCTGAAAATCCTTCATCAATGAATTCTGGATCAGCTCCATTTCCTGTGCATTTCACAGGCAAAATCTTACAGTTGAAGCCAATTGATGCAATTCCCACTCCATTATTAGTAACTGCACATGCTATTCCTGAGACATGCGTTCCATGCGAAAAATAGTTATTGTTGGCTGAGGCAGGGGGATTGACATTGCTATCATTATCAGCAACATCCCATCCCATCATATCATCGACCTTTCCATTTCCATCGTCGTCAATAAGATTGCCTGGTATTTCATTAGGATTCACCCGAATGTTAGCCGCGAGATCCTGGTGCGTGATTCTACAAGCATCATCTACTATCGCAACAAATGCATTGCCGCCAGTATGAATATTGAAAGCTGCAGCGGCTTGAATCAGGCCCATCGCATATTGACCTGAATATGAAGGGTCATTGGGAACCAAAGATCCTTTATGTCTTGGTTCGCGCTCTGCGTAGTCAACGGCAGGGATAAGTTCCAGCTTACGCATCAGATCAGCTACATCAATATTAGCTGGCAGAGTAACCCGGAACGAACGGTCCAATTCAGTTGAACTGGCATATTCAAAAACTTTACCAAACTTTATTCCCTTTTGAGCCGTCAATAGCTGATAGATGGCCTTTGTCTGTTGATTCCTTTGCAGATCAGCCAGTTTTTGAACATTCGCTGGCAAAGAATTGTCTATCTTGAATAAAAGCCGATTCTTCCAGTATCCTGGCGTCTGACTATGCAAGTTTGTAAGGAAAATGAATTGCAAGCAAAAAGCAATTCCAAGAAAACGAAGCGAAACAGCTGACATCTGAAGGAAATGAGGACAATAAAATCAAAGCGCAAAAATAGTTAATTTTGTTTTTTCGTTGTTATAACGACATATCTTTCTTCAACAAGAACATTTTTATTTTTTCTACTATGTCAAATACAGCTTTTTCGATATCGAAGCTTTTACTCTTTCTGATGCTTTTGGCAGGACAACCCTTGTTTGGGCAAGGTGGCCGCATTCAGACTAGGCCAAAGGATCAAGGACCAGCGCCGATGAAGGAACGCCGAGCCGAACCAGATGAGATGGTCACTTTCAAGGATCATTTGTGGTATGGCGGCAGTTTTGACCTTGGCTTTTCAGGTTCAAATTCCTACAATATTTTCATCATCGGTGTAAATCCAATGGTGGGGTACAAGATTCTGCCTTTCTTATCTGTCGGACCAAGAGTAGGTATTCAGTACAATTACATCAAAGGATACATCGATTTCAATTCTAATCAAGTCAAAAAGCTGAACCTCTTTCACTATTCAGCTGGCGTGTTTACAAGGGCCAAGTTCTTTAGAAATTTCTTTGCACAAGCTGAATACGAATACCAGAGCTACCAGGATTATGATCCATTCAATAATCTGGACAAATTCCGAGTAGGTCGCGACAATATGTACATTGGGCTTGGATATAATTCAGGTGGAGAAATCGGTACAGAACTTGCGCTGATGTACAATCTACTCGAACCAGCCGAGTCTTTAAGTTTGCCAATTAGTTTGCGATTTGGATTAACATACAAATTCTAAGTCCTGAAAACTTAGAATTTCAAAGTAATTCCACCAAGCAACTGCAATCCTGCTTGCGGAAACCATCCTGATTGTTGGTAAGTATCGCCATCCTCTTGCCTTACATATGGATCATCAAATACCGGATTATATCCCGGCGAGTCAAATCTGTATATCCATGCATTGCTGATATAGGATTTGTCAAGGACATTGTTTGCCTGTAAAATGAAGTCTAGTGATTTAGCAAATTTCCATTTGGGTGAAAATCTTATCCGGGCATCAAGGACTCCGTAATCTTCCAATTTGGAATTCTCATTTGAGGTATTATCTAGGTATTGAGAGCTGATATATCTGCCAATGATGTCTAAATAAATTACTCTGCTGTGTCCAATTTGCGTAGCTAGGGTCAATGTAGATTGAAGAATCAGATTTGGTGAAAATGCAAGATCTGTGTTCATATGTTCAACTGATCTTTGCTCTCCAGATTCCCAATTATCAATATACTCGGTAAATGCTTTGACTTTATTTTGGCTTAAAGCGCCAGAAAAATTCAATCCAAACCAATTACCTGATTGATAATCTACTTGCGCTTCCAGGCCATAACGATTGCTTAGGGGAATATTAATGCGAGTGTAAGCACCGACATCATTGAGCTTGCCACTCAGAGCCAGTTGATCCCGATAATGCATCCAAAATAAGTTGACATTTAGAGCAAACTTGCCGATCTGTCCTTTGACACCCAATTCAGGATTTAATAGCCATTCAGATTTTGGTCTGCTACCAAGACTTGATTCGGTAAAATCTTCTCTGTTCGGTTCACGTTGTGCTATACCGATCGACATATAGGAACTCCAGTTTTGCGAAAGTTGATTGTAGTAGCCCAGTTTTGGATTAAAAAATAATCCATCAAAGATCTGTCCCTCAGTATTAACGCTCCGATCTAGCGCAAAATCGTAGCGAATTTTTCTCAATTGCAGATCTGCGAATAGCCCCGATTTTGAATCAAGGTCATATCGCCACTGTAGATAGGTATTCCAATCCGTTTTGTATGCCTTCTGATCATAATAGCGCTCATTCTCATCTCTTATCTGGATATACTGCCCAACAACTACTTGCCCAAAATGTGAACCAATATAGCGGTTCAATCCCCCACCCAAGGTCACATTATGCCTACTCCCTACGGGATGATAATTGATCTGATAGATGCCTCCAAATAAGTCAGTTTGCAGCCATTTCCTACGAACAATATCTGCTGTACTGATCAATGTATCACCAATCGGTATCGGAGTAAATCCATAGTCTTCAAGATCATCTTGCTCGCGAAATTGCTCATAATAACCTCCTCCTTTGGTGTAGTGCATTGCGAGATGAAGACTAATCGTCTGACCAATTCGGTGATTAATATGCAATTGATAATGACTTTGTCCATAATCATCCACCTCATCCTGGTAGAATGAGCGATCACTTCGCAACCCTGCCGTGTTAAATGTTCTAGTTTTATCGTTTGTGAGGTATTGAACGGGGACCCCATTCCAGGCTTGATACGTGCGTTCATGACCGCTGAAAGTGATGAATCTAAAGGAAGTATTTTCATTCATCCATAGCGCGGATGCATAGTATGCGTTTAGATTGGCATTAGCACGATCTATATACCCATTGGACTGAATCCTGCTAATTCGACCATCAAAGTATAAGTGTTTACCTAGTAACCCGGTGCCGACGCTTGCACTAAATCGCGAACTTTGGAAGGATCCTCCAGATGCATTTATTTCAACATAAGGATCTTCCCTCACTTCTAAAGTCGACAGATTAATGGATGCCCCAAAAGCCCCTGCCCCATTGGCGGATGTTCCCACACCTCTCTGAATTTGGATGGCTTGGGCAGAGCTGGCAAAATCAGGTAAATCGACCCAAAAGACGCTATGCGATTCAGCTTCATTTAGCGGAATACCGTTGATAGTCGTATTGATTCTAGTCTGGTCAGAGCCCCTGATTCGCAAGCCTGTGTATCCAAATCCCGTACCAGCATCGGAACTAACAACTACTGAGGGTGTCTGCTGCAACAGATATGGTAGATCTTGTCCAAGATTGCTATGTTCGAAATCCGATTTCTTTAAAGTTTGATATGTAATTGGAGTTTTATCCTTTACCCATGAGCCATTGATCTGTAACTCTGGTAAGATCTGGGCATTTTCATCCAAAACAACAAAAACTACAGTCTCTATCTCTGGTGCCATCTCCACTCGGCGGGTCACATAACTTAAATGATTAAAAACAAGGCTCTGAAGCCTCGAACTAGAACATTCAAATCGGAAATATCCTGCATCGTCAGTTATTTCAACTTGTTTGTTTTCGATCCACTCGACCGAGACACCAGTAATAGGGAATCCTGCCTTGTTGACAGCTTTACCTTGCAGTGTAAACTGGCTAAAACTTGGAAAACTGATAATCATCAGCAAGCACACAAATACAAATTTCATTGCATTCTATTTAAGCAAATAAAAAGGCAACTACTTAGGGCTAGCAATTGATTGTCAGATAAAAAACATCCCTTCCCGGCATTACCCGGGCAGGTTCGATGGGTATAATCTCAGCCTGTCTTTCAGCTTCCTTACAGAAACTAGGCACCCCAATGAGATATGCAAATATACGAGATCTTGACGAAATCCCAGGAGAAATCTATCAGCAACCTTTACAAAATGGACAAATGATCAAAGCCTTCAGAAGCAAAGTTCTTTACTTAACTTTGCAGCAAATAGTGAACCGATGAATTTGAAATTTTCCTTGAAATCTTGCCTTTTCCTTTGTACATCGTATCTCCTCTCTGGGACTGCGTGTAAAAATCTAGGTGGTGACACAACTAATGAAATGACTGCCGACACTGTCGCTATTGAAAAAGACACTGCAATTGCCACTGGCGAAATTGCATTTAAGGAGATAACTGGCTACTACTTCCGAATTGGCCAAAAGACTAGAGATAGCCTACAGTTTATTCACGTTTCAGATTCCACAGAGTTCCGTGCATGGTTTGGTGGTGGTGATCTAAGCATCGAAGGTCAAGAAGCATTGAATTTTGACAAAAACTATATCGTAGCTGTAGTCGGGACTCCCAAGAAAATGAGTACTACTGTTTTTTTGAATTCCGCATATATGAACATCGGCAAATTGCGATTGGAATTTGAGGTGCATGATGGAGAGAAAACAACGGAAAACACAAGGGCCTTATATATCGTGGCAATTTCAAAACCGAGTGTAAAACCAGATGGAATCCATTGCTACGTCAACAAAAGATCGACTATTTACTTTGCTTTGCCCCAAAATTAGGCAATTCCTTTCCAGTTACAGTTAAGGCAGTTAACACTTGCTCGACTCTGTTGGCAATTGTCCCACCAACAATGATATGCCGCAGATTTTTGTCAGACATATCCCTTTGATAGATATCAAATATCGCATCTCTGGTATCAGGAGCTTCTCGCAAAGAGTCCGGCTGCCAGGCCATATCTGGTTGACACAATACGTATAAATCAGGTCTCCAAAGGGAATAAAACTGGTCAATTTGCGCAGACTTAGCTCCATATTTAATCTCCTGCCAAAGGTCAATATTCTGAATATCAGTATCGACAATGAGCAAGCTAGGACAATTATTAGCAGCTTGCAAAATCCACAACATTTGCCCACTGGCAATTGTTAGCAAATCTTCAGATTGATAGTTTCTCGCCAAATTGCTAAGATAGGCTCTGGCAAATTCAGGTACAAAATCCACCCTTACTCGTACAGATAATGCCTCGGCCAAGGTGGTCTTGCCACTAGATTCAGGTCCGGTAAGTACTATCTTAAACATGAAAACTGAAAATTGATTTCAAAAGCGAAAAAATACAATTAATCTGCACCTAAGAAGTGCCGTGTATTAAAAGAAAAGCCAGAACTTTGCACAATGCATGATCTCGAACCATACTATCAATGGCAGCATTTTTATGATGCTTCTGAGGACCAAAGGTCGCCATTTTACAAGACAATTCACTCCGAGTTTGAGTTTACCAATAAGATATACAATTACTTGATCCACCCACAGTGGAACGACTTTGGAGCAAATAACTTGTACGTCAAAGTCCTCTTTGTCGATTACGACACACAACACGCGATACTTGAATTTATTGGCGAATGGGATGACTGTATTGACAACGATATACTCAATATTATCAAGGGTCTTGTCAATCCGATGTTAGCTGAAGGCATATCTAAATTTGTATTTGTCCTTGAAAACGTTTTGAATTTTCATGGATCGGATGACCTATATTACGAGGAATTGTATGAAAATGTCAAGGATGAAGATGGTTGGATAGTGTTTGTCGGTCTACTCCCCCATGTGGAAGCAGAAATGAGAAAATCGCGAATACATCGATACATAGATTTTGGCGAAGAATGGAATGAGCTGCCATGGCGCAGATATAATCCCGACCTATTGCTTGAAAAAATCGAATCTATGCAACAATTGTCATTGGAATAAGACCGCATTATGGAAAATCACGCTGCAGGATTCGTTAATATTATTGGAAGGCCGAATGTTGGGAAATCGACACTGATGAATGCATTGGTGGGTGAGAGAATGTCTATCATCACCCGTAAGCCACAAACTACCCGCCATCGAATATTTGGGATCTTAAACGGCGATGATTTTCAAATTGTATTCTCGGACACCCCGGGAATCATTGGACAGGCCAATTACCAGATGCAAAAGGCCATGAATGCATTTGTATTTGGGGCATTTGAAGATGCCGATGTGTTGCTGTGGATGATAGACCCATTTGAAGAATTTGACGATGAAAATCCACTCTTGAAGAGAATGCAGCATGCCGAATGCCCAGTATTTCTCATCGTCAACAAATCAGACTTGCTCAAGGAAGGTCAGGAAGAGACCATTCGCAAGAATTGGGAAGGAGCTGCCAATTTTGCGCAGTTTCTATTCATTTCTGCTAAAGAGAAGAGGGGAACTAAGGAATTGATGGATATTCTCATCGCGACATTACCTAAGAGTCCTCCTTATTTTCCAAAAGATCAGTTAACCGATCGCAATGAAAGATTCTTCGTTTCAGAAATCATAAGAGAGCAACTTCTGCTACAATACAAAAAGGAGATTCCTTATTCCTGCGAGGTTTTTATCGAATCATTCAAAGACCCGCTGGAAGGTGCAGCCAAACCAATCACGGTGATAAGGGCAGTAATATTTGTCGTTAGGGCAACACAGAAAAACATCATCATCGGTTCTAAAGGTGCCGCCATCAAGCAATTAGGCATTGATAGCCGCAGAGAAATTGAGCAGTTCCTCGAGCGCTCAATCTACCTCGAACTATTTGTCAAAGTAAAAGATAATTGGAGAGATGACGCCTCTACTTTGAAGCAGTTTGGTTATACCTAGGTCAGTTTATCTCCTTCTTTGAGATAGAAAATCGGTCAGATTTTCATCAAAATCTCTGTTTCTGCCCCAAATTCGAATTTCGTACCTTTGCAGCATGGGAAATATAGTAGCAATAGTCGGAAGGCCAAATGTTGGAAAATCAACATTTTTCAACCGACTCCAAGGAGGACGTGAAGCAATCATAGATAATATATCGGGCGTGACCCGTGATCGTCACTATGGCACATGCGAATGGAATGGCAAATCGTTCAGTATCGTTGATACTGGTGGATTTGTTGAAGGATCAGAAGATGTGTTTGAATCAGCGATCCGCATGCAAGTCAAAGTTGCGGTTGAAGAAGCCGCAGTGTTGGTATTCATGGTCGATGCTGAAACAGGAATTACCGATCTTGATCTGCGCGTAGCCGATATGCTTCGCCGCAACAAAAAGGAAGTACTGCTTGTAGTCAACAAAGTAGACAACAACAATAGGCTGCACGACGCAACCGAATTCTATAGCATGGGATTTGATCACAATTTTTTCATTTCTTCTCAATCAGGTGCCGGTACAGGTGAATTGTTGGATGAAATAGCAAAAAGAATTGAGAATATTCCTCCAACCGATGGCACGATACCAAGGATCGCCATAGTGGGCCAGCCAAATGTCGGTAAGTCTTCACTTACAAATGCTTTATTAGGGGAAGAGAGAAATATCGTAACGGAAGTTGCCGGAACGACTAGAGACGCGATTCACAGTAGATATACCAAGTTTGGATTTGACTTCATGTTGATCGACACTGCTGGAGTGCGGCGTAAAGCGAGAGTACATGAAGATCTTGAATTTTACTCGGTGATGAGAGCAATCAAATCACTAGAAGAATCGGACCTCATCATATTGATGATTGATGCTACCTTAGGTATAGAGGCTCAGGATATGGCGATATTCAGATTGGCCCAGAGGAGAAA
>JBDSUZ010000263.1:0-1906 GCA_039927395.1 Saprospiraceae bacterium
ACCGAGTCTTGCACTTGTGCAATTAACCTGGTGAATGATGTGAAAATAAGGAACATGAAAATTGTCTTTTTCATAAAAATATTGTTTTGAATATTGTATTCCTTGAGCGATGTTGCATAAGGAAATATGAATCAAATCGGCGGTTCTAATTTTAACGCAATGCAATGCCCCTAGAGACATTCAAATTATTGCGCAGGCAAATACTCGCCCGACTTCCATTTACTCAAGTAGCGGTCTTCTAGTAGGCTCATATGGGCCTTCGCCTCGACGTCGTGGTCGTCATATCCACACAGATGCAACACTCCGTGGATCATCACGCGATTGAGTTCATGCAGAACTGTTACATCAAATTTTGCTGCATTGTCATAGATTCTGTCCAGGCTGATGAATACATCGCCTTCGATAGGATCGGTATGATAGGGAAATGTGATGACATCCGTCAAGGTATCGTGCTCGAGGTACCTTAGATTCATCTCGAGCAAATAGGCATCGGTGCACAATATGAAATTGACAAATCCAAGTGACTTGCCCTCCTGCACTATGGCATCAGAGATCCAGTCACTTAGGGCTTCTTGTTGATCCCATTCGAAATCGAGGTCTTCCGCAAAAAACTGAATGGCGGGTTCAATTGGATCAGCTGGCTCCATCACTGCATTTTGAAGTAGATCTCGACCGAACGCTGCTTGACATTGTAAACAAGCTTATCGGCTAGATTTTTCATGAGATACACGCCTCTGCCCCCACATTTTTCAATGTTTTCGGGTCTCGTGGGGTCTGGTATTTTCTTTGGGTCGAAGCCACGGCCCTCATCGGATATTTGGAAGCCAATAAATGGGCCTTTGCGAATATGTCTGATGACAACTTGTTTGGTTTCATCACAAGTGTTGCCGTGGATTATAGCGTTATTGACCGCTTCGGTCAGGCTGATCAATATCTTGGGAAGTAACGCAGGGTCAATATAATATTTGCCCAGTATTGCTTCGACAAATTCATCCAATTCGCATATGTTCCGTGGGTTAGAAGCCAGCTTTAACATAAGGTACATTTAGGTGAAAAGGCACTATTTTCCCGTACTCATGGGTTGCTTCTTCAAAGCTTGATAGTACTCTTCGACTAGGTTTTTGTAAAAGGGCCGCAGTGCAGGCGACAAAGTCTTGTATTGATCTACTTCGGCTTCCTTCTTGCGAATGTATTCCTGTATAGATCGTGGAAACTTAGGTGCCTGATCTATCGCTGATTGCGATTTCCGCTGTTCGTCATATTCTCTTTCTCTCGAAGCTCGGTCTGCCTCTAGCAATCTGATGGTAATGTCTTGCTGTCTCTTCAGCATTTCATTGGTCAGCTTCTTATTGACAAGATCCGTTTCGACCTTATTCATAGCATCAATGATTTCCTGAAGGTCTTTGTTCCCTTGGCCTTGCTGTTGTGCTTCTTTTTGCAAATCTTTCAATGCTTTCCTCAAAGCAGACTGTTTTGCAGCCATCTGAGCAAACTCCTTAGCTTCTGAGCCTTCACCTTCTTTTGGCGTTCCTTCGCCTCCTTTCTCTGGCTTTTTGCCGCCTTTTTGACGTCCTTCAGCCATTTTTTTCATCTCTTCGTTCAGCTTCTGTTGGCCTTCCGTGATCTTGTCCATCGGCACTTTCCCTTTGCCTTTACCGCTCTTACCCGGTTTGCTACAGGATTGCGTACCGGGCATCGAACTGGCCATTTGCTGTTGCATCTGATCCATGGATTCAGCCAACATCAGCGCTAGATCATTGACTTCTTTCATCACCTTTTGCTGGTTTTTCAAGGCTTCAGGCTGAATCCTCTCTTCCAGATTGGTTATGCTCTTCTTCAATTGATCTTCAATAGTCGTCACGTGTTCGGTCACGAAGCTTTCGATCTGGAACACTCTTTTGCTCAA
>JBDSUZ010000264.1:0-4779 GCA_039927395.1 Saprospiraceae bacterium
GTTAATACAATGGATGAAGAAGCTGAATTGCTTGATGAAAACATGATCTCAGATGCTGAAATAATCGCTGATGACAATGCTGTAGATCAGGACGATACACAAGCAGATGAGGATGGAGATGTTATAGAAGAGTAAAAATCGGAAAAGGCTGAACTTTTCATGCTACTCTAATTGTTATTCTCTTCGTGGTTTAGCTACCTTTAAAGAAGCAAGTTTTGCCATTTTCTATTTCATGATAAAACGAAACGATTTATGAAGAAGACCTGGTTAAGTTTAGGAATTTTCTTGTTGTTCACAGGTTTGATCGTCGCACAAGATGACACCACTCCGGACAAAGCAGTAAAGAAAGCAAGTCGCGCTTTGAGCGCGTACAATTTGGATACTCAGAACAATGGAGACAAATTGGATGAGGCTAAGAAATACATTGATTACGCATTGAACGATGCCGCGGTTCAGGCCGATGGAATGGCTTGGTTAACTGCTGGGCAAATCTATGCCGAGATTTCCAACAAGGATGCATTGACGAAAATGGTCAATAAGAATTTCAAAGCAGCCGATCCCAATGCAGCAATCAAGGGTTTTGAATTCCTCAAGAAAGCTTACAATTTGGTACTCAAACCATATGAGAAAAAAGATGCTCTCAATGCCATGAAAGAATTGGTGCCTTCAATCTCACAAGCTGGTCTAGCTCTATTTGAGCAAAAGGATTTTGCTGGGGCGTATTCTGCTTTCTATTCTGTCATCGAAGCGCATGATCTGTTAAAGGCCAACAAGATGGAAAGTCCATTGGACAAGCCAGATGACTACAACAATCAGTTGTATATATCTGGATTAGCTGCGCAAAATGCCAATATGCCCGACAAAGCAGTGCCATTATACGAAAAGCTCTACGCAACCAATTTTGATAATGTTGCAGTGTACGATGGATTATTCAAATTGAAAATGGAGGCCGGCAAAGAAGATGAAGCCCTCAAAATACTTGAAGCAGGCCGAATGAGGTATCCTGCCGATCTGTCTTTGTCATATAGCGAGATCAATTATTACCTCAAAAAAGGTAAGCTCAACGAATTGACAGACAAATTGAAGAGTGCCATCGCCAATGAGCCAAGTAATGTGTCGCTCTATACCACATTGGGAAATGTCTATGACCAATTGTATCAGAAAGAAACTGACGCTGCGAAGGGTCAAGCATACGTAGATGATGCCTTGAAGTATTACCGATTGGCTCTTGAAAAGGATCCCAAAAGTGTAGATGCTAATTACAGTATTGGAGCGCTTTACTTCAACAAAGCAGCAATCCTGACTCAGGACATGAAGAAGATGGAATCTGATTATTCTGCAGCGGGTATCAAGAAATTTGACGCACTCAACAAAGATGTGATGAAGATGTTTGATCAGGCATTGCCTTACTTCAAACGTGCGGAATCACTCAATGCAAATGATAAAAACACTTTGATCGCCTTGAAGGAAATATTCGCTAGGCAAAATGATCTGGAAAAAGCAAATGAATTCAAAAAGCGCCTCGAAACAATTGAAGGCGGCGGCAAGAACTCAGTTTCCTATTTCAAGGAGTAATTGACAACAACTAACAATGATGATCGACTGTCTAATCGCAGTCGATCATTCTTATTTAATCAAGATTTAATCCCTTTTTGTAGCATGAAAGCATCGATTTTTATCCTTTCCCTAATGTTGACCTTTTCCTTCCAAGCCTGCAAGCAGGAACCAAAAGCATCTGATGAAGCAGAACATTGGAAAGAAGTCAAATTTGACAATGCACTTGACGCCGCCCATAGTATCGAAAATCGCGAAGGTTGGATTCCAAGTGAATTGGTGCCTAGTGGCGTAGACATCCATGCAGCGCACAGTGCTAAGGATAGCGTAATGTTTATGACTTACCGCATCGGACAGCAATCAGAAATTGAAATTCTGGCAAAATATATTACTGCTGGTGCAGTGCCAGCCGAGGAGTATTCACTATTTAATAAGTACAAACCAGAGTTTTCATGGTGGCCGACCGCGGATATCAATCAGAAAATCAAAGGTGGAAAGCTATTGCTCGGTAAGGCATATAATACCGATACCAAGGAAAATGTCTACTATGGGCTAGACCGTGAAGATGGTCAACTTTATTCTTGGAAGAACGTATACGTGTTGAGAGATATGACCGCTAAGAAATCTTCAGACAGCACAACGATTACTGCTCCAGTTGATACCACCGTACCACCTGCCGCACCGGCCCAATAGGATATTAGATAATCTCGGGAAGCTCTGACTCAGGGCTCGGCAGATACCTCCGAATGGCTCTTTGTTGAATATTCATTTGTTCAGCAAAGAGCTTTTCTATTTCAGCGATAAATGGCTTATCGATCAGGCGCTGCATATCTTCAAGACCTGCGATATCAAGTGCTCCACGCATTTTGAATGTCTGTTCAAAATCTGAATTTTCAAATTTTACTGAGTATTTATTCTCATTTTTGAATAGCGTGATTTTCAAATTTGCATGTGGGATTTCTCCGATTATTCTCATAGTTAATTTATTTCGGAATATTCAATTCCGGATTGATAATCTGACTCATTTCACGATAGATCGAAGCCCAATTAGGGTCTGATTCGAGCAATTGCAAATGCCGGTTGATGACCTCAATATCGCCACGTAGTGCCGGCCCTGTCTGAGCTGACAATGGTTCTTGAGATTTTATCTTGCGCGCAGTCTCCTCGATCAATGGCCGAAGGATATCAAAGGGAAGGTTATTTTTGTCCAATATTTCTTTAGAAATAGCAAATAGCGCATTGCTAAAATTGTTGGCAAATACTGCAGCTAAATGGACATGCAAACGGGCATCATCGTCTAGTCGATAATGTTTGCAATTTAGTTGATTTGCAATTGAAATCAATATTTCCAAATCCTTGTTATCGTTTGCATCAATGCAAATGGGGATACTTGCAAAATCAGGTGCTTGGTCCTTGGAAAAACTCTGCAAGGGATAGAAAATTCCAGACCGCTGCATTTTACTACCAAGAGCTTGTATACTAGTTGAACCTGAACAATGAAGTAGCAAAGCCGTGGAATTCTGAGCCCTCAATTCCGAGGCAACACCTTCAATGGAATCATCGTTGACAGCAATGAAAATGATATCTGCAGCACTTGCGATGTCTTCTATTGATTCGCTGATGTGGATTTCTAACTCATTCGCCAGTAATTTGGCCGACGCTCCACCACGACTGTAAATCCAGTTGATAGGGATGTTTGATGCAATTAAATGCTTAGCAAGTACCGTTGCCAATCGACCAGCGCCGATCAATCCAATACTTGGTATGGCTGAACTAGCCATTGCTGCGAACCATTTTTCGCTTGTCGATAAAGCTCAAGGCTAGTCCAAACATCATGAGGATTGATCCCAGCCAGAATAAATTAATGCCTGGAAATAAGATTGCTTCAAGTACGATGAAGTCCGCCCTGCTGTAATTCTGCGCGACATCAGCAGCAATATCAAGCTGACTTGTATTCCATTTTCGTAATTCGAGAGTGACAGTTTCCTTCTCAGGATTGATGCCTGTAAAGCGTATTTCTGCCCCTAAGGCTGTAAGGAAAACGGGGAAATCGGTCACAGCACCTGCTCGTATCAAGTAAACGGGATTGACATGAACTGGCTCGCCATTGCCCTGCCTGATTTCAAAATCTGCACCTACAGCAACATCGCCTTTCTCAGCTTTATAGTCAGGATGGCTTGGCTGTTTTACAAATGCAGAAAATTTAACGGAAAGGTCTTGAAAGGTAGTTGAATCGCCACTTTGCATTTCAAATCTTCCCAATTCCAGTTTATTCTTTTCTCCCAATAGGCTATTGTAGATCGTATCTGACAACTTCACCTTGATCCCCATTGAATTGACCACCGCTGGAAAGTTGTATACCATGCCTTCGCGCAATACGATGACTGGTGAAGCCACATATGCAGTATCTAATATGGTGTCTCTAAATTCATAATCAACGCCAATCGCCAAATCTCCTTCCTGCGAAGCATAATCTGGATGTATTGGATTGAAATAGATTTTTTTTGCTTCAAAATTGCCCTTTTGCAAGGGCTGCTTTTGTCCAACTGTTCCAAAAAACAACTTGTATTTAAGCGAGTCTTCCTTTGCTTTGCCAGAGGCCTCGTCCATTTGCTCATTTGGCAGTTGCGCTATATGGGTGAATATATCTTTGTCCCAATAATGATGAGTAGCTGGATTTGTAGCAGCGATTTTTTGCATACTGCGATCATACACCACATTCGGATGTAGATCAAAATTCTCTTTGACCTCACCCGTAGAGTCTTTGCGAACATAGTTGATGGTGTATGTTCTATAGAATTGATTGAGTGTATCTTGTTTGTAGGTGACTTCATAGCCATTCATGTACATCGGCAGATTCTTGAAAAGGAGAATATTCTTGCCTAAAGTTTCATCTCCCAACAGTCCTCGCATAGTCAAGGGATTGGATGAAATGTGACGTTTGTTGAGTCCGCTGCCAAGCACTCCGATTATCAACAATCCAAATCCAAGATGAGATAGACCAGATCCCGCTTTTTTCATGCTTTGTTTGGCATAAAATATCAGATAATCCAGACAACTTGAAACGGAAAAAATGCCAGCTATCATCAGCACTACAAACTGCCAGGAGGGCAATTTTATGAAATAAGTGCTGACAAAGGTTAGTGCTCCAGCGATTATTAGATGGACTGATAACCTCATCACGATCTTACGCATTTGCGTCCTTTGGAGGGGGCTCTTGTATCG
>JBDSUZ010000265.1:0-3369 GCA_039927395.1 Saprospiraceae bacterium
ACAATGAGCAACTAGCATCCGTCAAGCATCATTTCATTGCTGATCGATCTGTTAATGAGCCACTTACGGCTGGAGAATACGAGAAGGAAGCGCTGGCTAAAATGGCAAGTCTTTGGGAGAAATTTCCCATTTTGATTGCAGTTGGTGGCTCAGGCCTTTTTCTCAAGGCATTGATGGAAGGTCTGGATGATTTGCCCAAGAGCGATCCAGCGTTGCACGCTAAATGGGAAGAAGTATTCAGCAAAAATGGCTTATCTGCCCTTCAAGAATCTATGCTGCAAATCGATCCTCAATATTTCCAACAAATCGACCAATTCAATCCCAGGCGATTGATAAGGGCTCTGGTATTGGCAGAACAAAGCGGCAAATCGAATCTGGAGCTGCGCAAAGGATTTAAGAGAGACAGACCATTCAAAATGATTCCCATTCTACTAGAGATGGATCGAAATGAATTGTATTATAGAATTGATCTGCGCGTAGATAAAATGATGGCCGAGGGGCTACTTCAAGAGGCAAGCAATCTGCTGTCAAATCGAGATCTCAGCTCCTTACAAACCGTTGGCTATCGGGAAATATTTGATCACCTCGACGGCAAATACGATCTACCTGCAGCGATTGACAAGATCAAACAGCATACGCGCAATTATGCCAAACGTCAGATGACATGGTTCAACAATTCTGGCGAATGGCATCGCTTTCATCCTTCGCAAATGAGTGAAATAAAAGAATTGATTGGCAAAGAAACTGGCTATTTGCCGGAGCCGTCTTTGTGAAAAAATCCTGCTAAAGCTTCCTCTGTCCTTCCAATGATGGCCTTTTTGCCAGATATCAAGATCGGCCTTTCGATCAAAATCGGGTATCTGATCAACGCATCAAGGATTTGATCTTCCGTCCAATTGGCATCGTAACCTACAGATTCCCATTCCGGTTCTTTGGTGCGAACTAGCTCAATTGCCGAAATTTTCAATTTCTTCAACAGTGCTTTCAGTTCCTCTATTTTGGGAGGATTTTGCAGATAAAGCCTCACCTCAAGGTCGCTTTCTTGGCTCTTGGCCATTTCCAGCGCAGCCCTGCTTTTCCCACATCTTGGATTATGCCAGATTTCCATTGATAGATTTTTGTTGATCGTTCACTTGTAAAAATAAGAATTTCGAGCAGCAGAAAAGGCTAAAGACTCTATCGATAAATCAATTCAAGCTATTTTAGCGCGATGAATGAAATATGGAAAATTGCAATTGACCTAGATCAACTCAATGAGCGATCATTGAACTCGATGGTATCAAATCTTGGCATCCGATTCACAGCATTTGGCCCTGATTGGCTGCAAGCCACGATGCCTGTCGACCATCGGACCATACAACCATACGGAATTCTTCACGGTGGCGCTTCAGTTGCTCTGGCCGAATCTTTGGGAAGTATTGCCTCTTCACTTTGCATTGCAGACCTCACAGTTCAAGTGCCCGTTGGAGTCGAAATCAACGCCAACCACCTCAATTCTGTTAGTTCAGGCCAAGTGATCGGCACTGTGAAGGCAATTAAGATTGGCAAACTCCTACATGTCTGGAACATCGAAATCGCCGATGACAAAGGTAGACTATGCTGTGTTTGCAGATTAACGACTGCGGTCATCTCGACCAAAAAGGCCTAATTTCATTCGTTGTAGCGGCAGTATTTCCGTACATTTGCAACTCATTTTCTGATCAACCCAATTTTCCTCATGCGTTTTCTCTTTTTAGCACTATTTCTTGCAATATCTACAATCAGTTTTGGACAAGACCAACAACCTGATTACAATCTCGAATTGAAATCAACCAAATTTTATCCGGAGGGCTTAAGCGGTATCTGGAATTATGTCGCACCTGATGGTCACGAATATGCCGTAGTAGGAACTCAAACTGCCACATCAATCATCGACCTCAAAGACCCTGAGAATCCGCTTGAAATTGCAAACTTTCCTGGCTCCAATAACAGTTGGCGCGAGGCGAGATACTGGGGTTCATTTATCTACGTCACAACAGAGGCTAAGGACGGTCTGCTGATCATCGATATGAGTGATCCTTCTGCACCAACGGGTAATTTCTGGAAGCCCTTGTTGATTGTCAATGGCAACGAGGAGCAGTTTGAGACATGCCACTCGATCAATATGGACGAAAAAGGTATCATGGCGCTCAATGGTACAAATATCAATGGAGGCACAGCCTTGTTATTTGATGTGAATACAACACCTGGAGCACCTATTTATTTGGGCACACTAAGCCCGCCACAGTATACACACGACTCCTACATGCAGGATGATGTTCTGTACACATTTGACATTCTCGATGGTGTATTCAGAGTATTTAATGCCAAGAATCCAGCCGATCCAGAACTTCTGGCTGTTCAAGAAACCTCGTTTGCATTTACGCACAACGGATGGACATCTGACGACGGGCATTATCTCTTTACTACCGATGAGCGCGCCAACGCATATGTTGATAGCTACGACATTTCAGACCTTACCGACATCAAAAAATTGGACGTTTTCCGATCTGTTGCCACCGAAGGCAAAGGGGTGATTCCGCACAACACTTACTGGAGAGATGGTTATTTGATCACTTCTTACTACACCGATGGCGTCAAGGTCATCGATGCTCACAAACCTGACAATTTGATCGAAGTTGGAAGCTACGACACCTACAAAGGTGCTGACGGAGGCTTTCACGGAGCCTGGGGAGTTTGTCCATTCTTTCCTTCTGGCTTGATCGTTGTAAGTGATATCGAAAACGGACTTTTTGTCCTGCAGCCATCATACATCCGTGCCTGCTACCTGGAAGGAAAAGTGTCCGATACAGATGCTAACCTATTGCCTCAGGTCGACGTCAAGATCATTTCGCCAATTTTCAACAAGAGTGAAACTGATGCTCAAGGCGAATACCGCACAGGAATCGCGGATGCAGGTGCTTACATGGTTACCTATAGCAAGGAAGGATATTATCCTCAGACATTACCAGTTCAACTTGAAAATGGTCAAGTCACGATTCAAGATGTGATTCTGCAGAAAATACCTCTATTGAATTTTAATGGCCTCGCAACTATCAAAACGATTGGCGGTGGTGTACCCGAAGCCCAAATAGCACTTAGCGGGGAGTACGGCGAATTTTATGCTACTGCTGACCAGGAAGGTATTTTCACATTTTCATTATATCCTGGCAAATACCATTTGATAGCTGGAGCATGGGGCTATTTGTACAATGAGATCGACTCCATCGAGTTTGATGCAGAACATACGTCCTTTAGCATTGAATTAGAAAAAGGATATCAAGATGATTTCGTCTTTGATTTCCAATGGACAGTGACTGGCACAGCAGAGACTGGTTTATGGGAACGAGG
>JBDSUZ010000266.1:0-13823 GCA_039927395.1 Saprospiraceae bacterium
TTGCTGCCTCATTGCTTTTTCTACCACGAGTATTGCTTTGACCTCAGGAAGAGGTCCCCGAAATCTTTCATAAATTATCGAGAAAGCGACTTCGATCTTGGTTTCAAACCCTGACGAAGTTTGTGCGGTACGAAGCCCTAATCTCCAAATGTGCAATTTGAAGGACCAGAGAGACCTGAATGACAAATGTTGGTTTTGCAAAAGTAGAACCTTAATTCAGAAGACGCGCAAGTACATGATTCAAAATCCTAGGTCGCCAATGCAGGGCTTAAATTGACAAAAATGATAACCGTGGGCTATGCCCACGTTTGATGTATTCCGCCTCTTCAGGGCTAAGAACCAGAATTCTGTGATGAGTTATTTAGCCGAACCAGCCACGTATTTCCCAGGACCCAAGACCAGAATTCACTAAACTCTGAACCCTTAACTCTGAACATTTCGGTCGCCTAACGCCCAAAGCCGATTCTGACATTTCACTTCTTATTCCTAAATCCTTATTCCTTATTCCTTTTTCCTTATTCCTTATTCCTTATTCCTTTCTGCTTACTCCTTACATTTCACTTCTTACATTTTACTTCTTATCCCTTATTACTTATTACTTATTACTTGTTACTTATCCCTTATTCCCTACGGATCAATATCCAACACCACCTTCAACTTCCTCATCGCTGGTGCATTTTGCAACTGGCTCCTAATGCTCAACAATTCTGCTTTTATCTTTTCGATTACGCTTTGGTTGCGTTCCATCTTGATGATAATGGTTCGGATATGAAGGTTTTGTACTCTACTGATGCCTGGGATGGCAGGACCGAGAACCCGGTTGCCGAGAGATTTTTTCAGTCGTGAAGCAAGAATTTCAGCAGCGTCCGCCGCGCTATTTTCAAGGGGATGCTTGCAGGTGATTTCTATCAGCCGGGTAAAGGGTGGATAGTTGAAACGCTTTCGCTCCGCAATTTCTCGGTCGTAAAAGGAGAGATAATCATGATTGATCACATCGGCAAAAATGGCGATCTTAGGCATGCTCGTCTGAATGATAGCAAGCCCCTGACTCCCTTTGCGACCAGCTCTGCCCGAGACCTGCGTCAATATTTGGAAAGCTCTTTCGGCAGCTCTGAAATCGGGATATTGCAGTAATGCATCGGCCTGGATGATGCCGACTAGTCTGATATGCTCAAAGTCGAGTCCTTTGGTCACCATTTGGGTACCTGCAAGTACGTCAGTTTTTTGCTCTGCGAAATCCTCCAATATTTGATCTGCCGCGCCTTTATTGCGTGTGCTATCTTGATCAAATCGCGCGATTCTGATGTCGGGGAAAATGAGCTGCAATTCGTCCTCCACTTTCTCCGTCCCAGTGCCTTTGAGCTCCAACAATCCATTGCAATCAGGGCAATTTTCGATCAATTTTGTCTGATAGCCACAATAAGTGCATTTTAGGATTCTCTTGCCTTTGAAATAGGTCAGATTAACGTCACAGTGGATACATTTGGCAGTATAATCGCAGAGTTTACAGCCCAGATATGGCGAGTAGCCACGTCTGTTTTGAAATAGAATAGCTTGCTTATTTTGAGCTATAGTTTCCTGCATGGCATTTAACAGAGGCAATGAGAACAAAGACTTCATCGATCTTTGTTTTTGCTGCTCGACCAGATCCACAAGCTGAATCTCGGGCATGGCCAAATCGCCAAAACGCTGAGTCAATGACACAAGACCATATTTGCCTTGTTTGGCCTGGGAGTATGACTCGAGCGAAGGAGTCGCAGAACCTAACAATATTTTGGCCTGAAACATTTGGCCTAAATACAAAGCTGCATCTCTGCCCTGATAGCGTGGGTTAGGGTCTTTTTGTTTGTAAGAAGCATCGTGTTCTTCGTCGATGACAATCAGTTGAAGGTTCTTGAAAGGCAAAAACAATGCGGATCTTGCGCCAATAATTATCGACTGTCCTTCGGCCACTGAATTCCATATTTCCACTCTTTCCTGAGAATTCATTTTGGAGTGATAGGGCTGAATTTTCTGCCCAAACCATCGTTCAAGTCGCGCCAATAGCTGCCCTGTCAGAGCAATTTCAGGGAGAAGAAAGAGGACTTGTCCACCAGATTTGACAGCCTTTTTGATGTATTCAATGTAGATATTCGTCTTGCCACTACCTGTAACTCCATGCAATAACACGATCGATTTTTCTTCGAATTGGGCTTCGATTTCCTCGATGGCAGCGACCTGCGCCTGACTCAAAAGATGTGCTTCATCCTCGGAATGTAAGCGTTGAGTCAACCTGCTTATTTCCTGCTTGTAGGATACGAAGATGCCGTGCTTGATCAATGTCTTGAGCGCTGACTCTCCTACATCGGCTTTCTGCAATACTGCCTGTTTCCCGACAGGCATTCCACCGAGAGCAAGCATCGAATAGGCTAAAAGTACATGGACTTGCCCCGGCTGCTTGATATCGTGATTGAGCAGTTTCTCAAATGCCTTTGAATCGCTCTTGTATGGCTCAGCCAATTGTATGCAAAGGATTTTCTTGACCGTGTATTTGGTCTTTAGTTTTTCTTCGACCCATGCCGCGCCTTTATATAATAGAGATTGAACCACCTTGTGGATTTGTTTCTTCCCCAATATGTCGCGTATGTCGTCAAGGCTCAGACTTCCCTGAATTTGCAATGCTTCAGCAATCATATATTCCTGATCGTCGAGATGTGGAATTGCCTCCTCTATATTTGGCGATGGCTGGATTCGGAGCTCTGAATCGAGTTTTAGGCCTGCCGGGAGTGCCGCCTGCATGATCTCGCCCATGGTGCAACAATAGTAGGAGGCCATCCACTCCCAAAATTTCAATTGTGTGGGATAGATGATCGGTTTGTCATCAAGTACTGACAAAATCTCTTTGAGCGGATGAGCGTGTACAGATTGTTGATTGATACCAACCACCAATCCTGAGTACAATTTTGATTTGCCAAATGGAACTTCAACACGTATTCCAATTTGAATTTTTGACTTCAAATCCGCAGGAACAGCGTAGCTGAAGTATTGAGGCAAGGGGATTGGCAACAAAACTTCGACTTCAATCGGTGTATTCTGTGATTCAATGAGCAGAGGCAAGCAATTGGATTTTATGCAAATTTGGGATAATAAGTCGCAAATCGGAAGAATGTTTAGCTAGAAATACATTTCCTGCGCCACCCTGTAGGTATTTGCATGCGCTTCGATCAGCGTGGAGAGTTTCTTTGAATACCCTCCGCCCATCGAAATGACTAGTGGAATATTTCCTGATTTGCATGCCGCTAAGACAATTTGATCGCGCATTTTACAACCGGCGATACTCATAGCCAATCGTCCCAATCTATCATCAGCCAATACATCAACTCCTGCATTGTAGAACACAAAATCGGGCTTCAGGTTTTGCATTATTGTTGCAAGGTTACTTTGAAGTATTCCTAAATACAAATCATCATTTGCGCCGTCAGGCAGGGCTATGTCTAGATCTGATTTATCTTTTCGAGCGGGGAAATTCTTCTCACCATGCATCGAAAATGTAAAAACGCGCGGTTCATTTCTGAAAATTTCTGCCGTGCCATTTCCCTGATGAACATCAAGATCAACGATCAGTATCTGTTTTGCCTTGCTGCTGTGAATTAAGTAATTTGCCGCCATTGCTTGGTCATTTAACAGACAAAACCCTTCGCCAAAATCAGAATGCGCATGATGTGTGCCACCAGCGATATTCATCGAAATGCCAAATTCACTTGCATACCTCGTGCAATCTAACGTCCCTTGTCCAATATGCAGGCAACGGTCAACTAGTTGCTGTGATAGGGGAAAGCCAATCCGACGAATCTCTTTTTCTGTAAGCGTAAGTGATAGCAATCGGTCCAAATAGTCCTTCTTATGCGTCAATAGTATGGTTTCACGACCCAGTTTATCGGGCTCGAATAGGTTGGATTGTTGAATGCTGCCTTCGTAAAGCAACTGCTCAGGAATAAGCTCATACTTCTCCATCGGAAATCGGTGACCTGCTGGTAACTGGTGCTTGTAGAGTGGATGAAATGCAATTTTGAGCATAAGATGACATCAAAGTCAAAGCAGTAATTCTGTCACAAGTTTAGCCATAAATGGAGGAAAGCCACCTGGCAAAAAATTGGATTGAGCAGGAAAACGTATTTTTGCGCTCGAAAACATTAGAATTACCGTCCATGAACAATTTGAATGACCAAGAAATAGCGAGAAGAGCATCAGTTGACGAGCTCCGCAGTCTTGGTATTGACCCATTTCCTGCCGCCGCATTTGAGGTAACAGCCCTTGCTGCTGATATCAAAAACAATTTCATTGCTGAAGAAGGCAATTTCCAAGCTGTAAAATTAAGCGGCCGAATTATGATGAAGCGGATCATGGGTAAAGCTGCATTTGCAGAACTCATGGATAGCAGTGGACGGATCCAGATTTATGTTTCACGCGACGATATCGCTCCTGGAGAAGACAAAACGATGTACAATACGGTCTTCAAAAAGATCATCGATATCGGAGACTTCGTCGGTATCGAAGGATTTGTGTTTACAACTCAAGTAGGTGAAACAACCGTTCACGTGCGTGAATTGACATTCCTTGGCAAGACTCTGCGTCCACTGCCTATCGTCAAAACTAAAACGGATAAAGATTCAGGTGAAACGACAACTTACGATGCATTTCGCGATCCAGAATTGCGTTACCGCATGCGTTACGTCGATCTTTTGGTCAATCCTGAAGTGCGTAATGTGTTTGTCAAAAGAAGCAAGCTAATCACCCTAATGCGTCAATATTTTGACAATCAAGGTTGGATGGAAGTAGAAACACCAATCCTACAGCCAATACACGGTGGGGCCGCAGCCAGACCTTTCAAGACACATCACAATTCACTTGATATGCCGCTTTATTTGCGAATAGCAAATGAGTTGTATCTCAAAAAATTGATAGTCGGTGGCTTTGAAGGTGTATATGAATTTGGTAAAATGTTTCGCAATGAGGGAATGGACCGGACCCATAATCCCGAGTTCACCGCTCTTGAAATATATGTCGCATACAAGGATTATATCTGGATGATGCAAATGGTGGAAACGCTACTTGAATCCGTTGTGACTCAAATCAATGGTAGTTCAATAGTAGCGTCTGGTGAGCATGAAATTGATTTCAAAGGCCCTTATACTCGTATGACGATGTATGAGTCGATCGAAAAATATACGGGCGTTGATATTTCGGCCTTGACCGAAGATGAATTGCGCGCAGTTTGCAAGCAATTTCATGTCCAAATGGATGCGACCATGGGTCGTGGTAAATTGATTGATGAGTTATTTAGTGAAACAGTGGAAGATAAATTGATTCAGCCGACCTATATCACTGATTATCCGCTTGAGATGACTCCTTTGGCCAAGAAGCACAGGAGTTCAGAAGGACTTGTGGAGCGTTTTGAGTTATTTGTCAATGGCAAGGAAATAGCAAATGCATATTCGGAGCTTAATGACCCGATCGATCAGCGTGAACGATTTGAAGCGCAACTCGAACTGGGCAAGAGAGGTGATGAAGAAGCCATGGCATTGGACGAAGATTTCCTTCGTGCACTTGAATACGGCATGCCTCCAACTTCAGGTCTTGGTATCGGAATAGACAGATTAGTGATGTTGTTGACCAATCAGTCGGCAATTCAGGAGGTCCTGTTTTTCCCTCAAATGAAGGCTGAACAATTCTAATTGCCCTATCTTTTTAATGTAAGATCACCCTTGAGTGGAACAGTCTTGCCATCGATCATCAATAGTTTGATGTAGTAGACATAGACTCCTGTATTCATCATTTTGCCTCTAAATGAGCCATCCCAGCCGTGTGCTTCAGAGTTGGCGGGGAAATGGCTGTCTTCAAACACCAGATCACCCCATCTGTTGAAAATCCGCATGAGCGAAATTTCCTGAATTGATTCTGAATCCCCAAATACGTTGAAGTGATCGTTGTTGCCATCGCCATCTGGTGAGAATCCATTTGGCACGAATGTATTTGTAATTCGAACGATTGGAATAGTCAATGTATCGGACGCAATACAACCTGCTTGCGATATCAGCGTGACGATATATGTACTTGTCAATGAGATATTTGCAATCGGATCGAGACAATCAATACAAGTCAAGCCTTCGATGGGTGTCCAGATAATCTGTGTCGGATTGCTAATACTCGAATTTACCTGCAATTGATAGCTTGCATTCGGAATGATCGTGTTGTCAATTACAAGTTCAATACTTGGTTGACCCTGATTTATAAGTTCAAATGTGGTATCCGTCAGGCAAACTTCCGAGCCAGGACTTAGGCTTAGCTGATAAATACCGGCTGGCAAATTTTCAACCAATACTGGCATTTGGGTGAAATGATATGGAACTCCGTTGAGGATCAAATTGCCATCAAATACTGGGTTCCATGGTCCTGTGAGCATTATGAATCCGTCAGTAGCACCATCACATTCAGGTGATTGGTAACTTGGGGTGACAATTGGCCCGGGGACAAAATTGACTTGCAAAATCGAGTCGCAACCTGAAGCACTTCCATTGGGAAAAACAATTTCACCAGAGGGGTGAGCAAAATCAAATTGCATGCTCTGAAATATAATGGTATCGCCCTGACAAATCGTGCTACCGTAATTTCCAAAAACGGCATTGATGAATGTCAACTGAATATTGATAGTTGAATCACAGCCATTTGGAGTACTGAGGGTCTCCATGCCGCTCGGATGCGAGGCATCATATATTGTTCCATTTACCGTCAAGGAATCACCAAAACAAAGCGTTTGCTGTATGTCTGAACTTGCTTCTGGTAGGAAACTAAGTTGAACTTGTACTACTGAGTCACAACCTTGGGCCGAGGTGAATGGCACCGATCCATTTGGATTTGTAGCATCAAATACTTGATTTCCAATGTGGATGGTATCGCCAAAGCAAAGCATCTGATTTACATTGCTGAATATAGTATCGACGAAACTCAATTGCACTTCAACAATGGAATCGCAACCGCCATTGCCACTCAGTTTTGCAAATCCTTGTGGATTTGAGGCATTGTAGGTTGTGCCGTTAAAGACAAAGTTTCCTCCTACACATACAGATTGTTGAAGGACGGTTGTGTCTAAGCTAGGTCCACTAGGAATATTGAAAAATATGGTATCATCAGGAATACAATATTTATCCTTGAAATTCTGATCAAAAATAAGATAATGATCGCCGGAAGCAAGCCCAGTCACTATGACTGGTACCTGCGAGATATTATTTGCTTGCCCATCGACATTTACGACCGTATTGATTGCAGCAGTGAAGCCCACACTTACCACGATAACGCCGTTAATTTCGCCGGGACATGTAGTTGGAGATAGTCCGATGATGGGGCTACCGAAGAATGTCAACTGAACAAAGATCACTGAATCGCAACCTCCAGCACTGCCATTTGCAATCAGAACAGAGCCATCAGGAGTCAGTGCATCAAAGACCTGGCCCTCAATTACTACAGAATTGCCTTGGCAAACCATAGTGTCTAGGTTGTAGACACTAGAGTCTGCAAAGTTCAAATTGACAGTAACAAGCGAGTCACATTCGCCGGGAAAACTGATCGTTTCGACCCCATATGGATTGTTGATATCGTAAACTGTCCCATTGACGAGCAAGGAAGAATTTTTGCAAATGGTCCTTATGATCGAATCTTTGCGCTCGGGATGGAAACTCAAACTGACACTTACTAATGAATCACATCCGGCTGAAGACACAAACAACACTGAACCGCTTGGATTGGCCATGTTGAAAACTTCGCTGCCTATCGGCACATTTTCGTTAGCGCAGACCTTAAGATTGATAGCAGTCTTGATGGTGTCGGACAATGTCAAAGTCACAAAGACGAGAGAGTCGCAACCTGTCGACGTGCTAAATGTATCGATGCCTGTCGTATTTGTAGCGTCGTAGGTCTGTCCATTGTAAATCACTGACTGACCAGTGCAGGCACTTAGATTGACGTTGGAACTTGCTTGATTGTAATAGTTGACGGCAATTACGACTATTGAGTCGCAGCCCAAAGATGACTGAAGCGTGTCAACAGAATTGTCATTTCCGAAGAAATACGACAAGCCATTAATAACTATCGTATCCTCATGACAGATAGTTGGGCTAATCATAGTGACTAAAGCAGGGACGATATTGAGTGCTACTGAAATCACTGAATCACAGCCGGCTGGGGTGTTGATATACTGCAATCCTGATGGATTCTGCTCATCATATGTAATTCCATTTACAATGAGAGATCCTCCAGAACAAATGTCCTGTTGAATGAAGTTCGTATCAATGCTGTAGAAAGAAACCTGTATCAACAATATGGAATCGCAGCCAGACGCTCCTGCAAGCGTATCTGTGCCGCTTGGCAAATTAGCGCCATAATATGTCCCATTGATCAGGATGCTGTCGCTAGGGCAGAGGATTGGCTCGATATTGGTGACCGCGGCATTTGAAAAGCTCAAATTGATGATAATCGTAGAGTCACAACCATTAGCGCTTGGCAATACTTCACTGCCGATAGGATTAGTCTCATTGTAGATAGTACCATTGACTATGATTTGCTGGCCAAAGCAAAGTGTTTGATTGATCTGAGACCCTGTGGGTGCGAAGAAACTGATATTGACATTGACAATAGAATCGCAACCTTGACTTGACACCAAAACTTCTATGCCACTAGGATGTGTCTGATGATATGCAGTGCCGTTATAAAATATAGTATCGCCCAAGCAGATGCTAGTAGTATAGATGGCGGTTGCAGGAGGGTAAAAGCTTAGGTTGACGTTGATGGTGGAGTCGCAGCCATTTGCTCCGATCAGGGTCTGTGTTCCAGTCGGATTGGATTGATTGTACGTCACTCCATTCACTACCAGAAAGTCGCCCGAACATAAAGTCGGATTGATAATTACGATATTGGCGGGATAGAAGCTCAAATTGACATTTACCGTCGAATCACAACCATGGCTGCTAGTCAATATTTCAACCCCGCTAGGGTTGGATTGATTGTAAGTAGTTCCATTGACCACAATATTGCCACCTGCACATAGAGTTGGATTTACATTGCCTACGGCATTTGGATAAAATGTCAGGCTCACAGTGATGATAGAGTCACAACCGGATTGACCAACAAGCGTCACGACTGCATTGGGATTTGATTGCCCGTAAGTCACACCATTGACTACGACGGTTCCTCCAGGACATAAAGTAGGATTGATAGTAGTCATTGAACTATTGGAAAAGCTCAAATTGACATTGATCGTCGAATCACAACCATTTCCAGCCGTCATATGCTCTTGTCCCATCGGATTTGCCTGATTGTAGACATTGCCATTCACGGTGATGAACTGACCAAAGCAAAGGGTCTGCGTGAGGTTTGTGACGATTGCCGGATAAAAGCTCAGGTTGACAGTAATGGTGGAATCGCAGCCCACAGCATTTGTCGTTACTTCAGTTCCGCTTGGATTTGCTTGATTATATGTAGTACCGTTGACTACAATGGAGCCACCTGCACACAAGGTAGGATTGATCGTACGAGTGCTCGGGGCATTGATTACGATCGAATGCTGATAATTCAGAGTCCTGCTACAAAAAGCGTTAGAAATCGAATAGGCGTAAAATGTTGCATCTCCCAAATCTATTGGGGGCGCACAAATTGTAAATGCCCCACTGAGATTTGGAGAGACCACCTGACCGTTGAAAGTTGGCAATGGAGGGATGTTTACTCCCACATTTAAGGTGAAATTCGGCTCGCCCGTAAATGTAAGAACGACATCCTCGCATTGATTAAGACAAAGTGTCCAGTCCCAGCTGAAGGTAACATTGGGGACCTCATGGACGATAATCGGTTGACCAGTAGAAATGCGGGTACAAGGATCGCTATAGTCAATATTGCCGGCAACTAAAGCTCCAACAACTGAAGAGATATAATAAGTGACGCCAGGTATAATTCCTGGTATTGTCGCCAAATTAAAAGTCGGCGTGCTGGAAGTTGCTAGAATAGTTCCAGGGGGAGCTCCGGGATTAGTATGCAAAATGAATCTCAAGACTTGACCAGGACCCAGCACATGGTCATTGTTGAACATTGCTGTAACTACTGTACTGTCACATGCGTTAATCAGCGTCTGATCCATAGTGCCTGCATCACCAACACAAGGGCAAGTTGTCAATATGCCGCTGAGAGTAATTGGACCACAACCATTGATGTCATCAATATTGAAAGTATAAGGAGTATTGAGAGGAATTGGAACTGAGGTAAAATTAGAACCGCTAAATGAACCACCAGTAGGCCCCGAATTGGTATAAGGCAATCCGCCATTGCTCACCGTGAAGGTGACTTGATAGGTTGTGCCAGTCAGACAAACGACAACTATATTGGAAATAACCGGAGTAGTGTGAAATGCTATCGAAATACTTCCTGAAAATGTCCCTGGGCAAATTGCATTTGACACGCCAGTTAGCACAACTACTGTGCTCGCTGTTGGGGACAAAATAAGTTGATAAGGATTGGTACTAGTAGTTATGGGCGGTTGCGCCACGCCACCAATATTGTAGTTAAATGTCCAAGGTCCTGTACCTGTAAATGCAACATTTAAGGTGATCATTTCACCTTCGCAGACAGTATTGGGTCCTGTGAGAGTTGCTGTTGGTTTTGGATTTACCACAACCGTCGTCGTTGCCATATCAGAGCAAGGACTAATAGTAGTAGTTAATGTATAAGTGCCAGCCATACCAGCCGTTGCATTATTCGATACCACTGGATTTTGTTGCATCGAACTATAGCCCAATGGTCCTGACCAACTATACATTGCACCTGGCACTGGATCGGCAAAAAGTTGAAGCATTTCTCCTACACAAATTGGCCCATTGTTGCTGGCAACAGCATCTGGGCAAGCCATCGTAAATTGGAAGTAGTTGGTAAATTCCTCAGTACAAGGCGACATTGGCGCAGGACTGATAATGCCTACGATGTAGACCGGACCGCCCCAGGTGTCTGAGCAGTAGCTATTGTCAAATAAGTAAGTAAATGGAGCTACAGTAGATGTTGGAGGTGGTATAGGCACACTTGTGACAGGAGGGGCAACACAACCATTGTTGGCATATTGAGTGGCTCCTGCTGCGTTTTCATAAACAAATGCGCCATCACCTGTTAACAGCGGGGAGTCAGTATCGTAAGTTAAAGAACTGTTGCAAGCAGGGCAATTGGACAAGGTGACGACAGTCGTTCGATCACCATTAGCAGAATTGTTTGAAAATGCACCAATGGTGCGAGGACAGCTACTTTGGAGGATATATATAGTTTGACCAGTGCTACATAAGGCACTGAAGTCATAATCGAAAATTTCGCTAGCGCTTGTAAACAATATCACTACTACACCAGCTGGAATCTGAGTGTTTGGTCCTGCAAAAAACACATTTAGTCCTGCACAGCTTAAATCATTCTGGATATTATTAACTAATGTAGAGGTAGGTATTTGGAGTCCACAGGGCGACGGTCCAATATTAATGTCATTGTTAGTTACTATAGGTCCATTGTTGGTTACAGCGTAATCTATTTGAAGATTGTTGGTATTGAAACCACCTCCTGAGCTTAATAGAATGAATTCATCTGCAGCATCTGATCCACCAATACATACATCTACAAATATCGCCAAGATCTCAGGACAAGGCACGCAAGGCACCGGTGGTGGAGTAGTAATGAGGCTTTGACCAATCATAGTACCTTCAGGAAGGTATGGATTGAAACCTGGTGTCGTACCGGCATACCAATTAATATATCCCCCATTAGGAAGATTAGTCCCAGTCACATTAAAAGTAAAAGAAGTGTTAGGGCAGATCGTGCAGTTGTTGCAAGCAGGGCTAATCGTAGATGTCAGTATGTCAGGACATTGCGCTTTGACGACATAAGTTTGGATTAAAGCAATCCAAATAAACAACAACGAAAAAAAGACTCTTTGCTTAACGAACATATTGACTTCTGCCTGCTTGCCCTAAAGGTACTCATTCGCTCGATTGAAGTTTCTAATCGTATATGAAATTCTGAGTTATTTACAAAAAAGTAAGGTTTTGGTAACCTTGTGGCGCTGTAGCTTTTAATTACCGGTTTCCTTGTAAATGCTACTTTGGTTTATTCGTCAGGTGAAAATTTGCAACTTCGTCAGGGTTTGAAACCACTGACGAAGTTATCCCCTGATGGAGATGGTGCTCCCAGACGAAGTACTTATATCGTTCTTAAAGTTTGAATCGTTAAGCGGTTGTTAGTCTAATATCGCCAACATCTAAGAAGCGACTTCGTCAGTGGTTTCAAACCCTGACGAAGTTTTAAGATGGATAAACGAAATGTTACTCATCAGACGATATTGTCTTTCGGCTTCCCAGATTTCGATTCGTTAAGCGGTTGTTAGTCTAATATCACCAACATCTAAGAAGCGACTTCGTCAGTGGTTTCCAACCCTGACGAAGTTTTAAGATGGATAAATGAAATGCTACTCTTGAGAAAATTTAGTCCTTCGACTTCCCGTATTTTGAATCTTTCCACCAGCGCAAATGCAGAACTGTTCCAAGCTTCAATAGGACTTAGCCAGGTGAAAATTTGCAACTTCGTCAGGGTTTGAAACCACTGACGAAGTTTTCTAATCTTGGAGAAAGTGTTGACTGCCTATTCTATTATTTCGATGATTCAAACTCTTCTGAACTTTCAAAATCATCTACCTTCCGATGAGCTTCTACAAACTCATCTATACCTCCAAACCAATCGATTGTCTCTTGCACGTTCACTATTAATGACCTCTGCTTAACGATCTCCGAATATGAATTCCATTTCCATGTTCCCATCTGCTTGGTGAATCCGTGATGAACTGGGTTGTAATGGATGTACCGCACCAGGTTTTTCAAGTATGTCTCGGTAAGGATTTCTTTCTTTTTGAAAGTGTACAGGAATAGCTTCCCACGACGATCATACTTCTTGTTGAATGCCTGTGTATAGGAATTGAATAAATGTCCAATCTGACGATTTACAAATTTCTCAAGTTTTTCGTATACGTCGGTAGTTCGATCTGCTCCAATTGAGTCTTCGGCAAACTTCTCGTTGTAAGCGACGATTAGGCCTTCCGCGGATTTGACTCGAACGATAAAATGGAGATGATTCGGCATCAGACAATAAGCAAATGTGTCTGCAAGTAGCGGAACAAAACCTAAATATCGCGATAGAAAATAACGGTAATTATCATCTTCTCTAAATAGGTCTTCGAAGCCATTGGAGTGTGTGTACAGATGATAAAATGTATCTGGTCTCATTTCAAATGAAATTACTAATATTCGACGATTTCTAAAAAGTAGTTTGTCCTCAGGTTAACATTTGCAACTTCGTCTAAGCGGCTATTAGTCCAATATAGTTTAAGTCAAAGAAGCGACTTTGTCAGTGGTTTCAAACCCTGACGAAGTTTTAACATGGATAGACGAACAGCTAAATTGGAGACGATTTAGACCTCCTGATTACAGCATTTCGAATCGGTATTCGGTTCGTAGTCTGATATCGGCTAAGTCCAAGTAGCGACATACTCAGAATTGATAGTTGCGCTTATTCGTCAGGTCAATATTTGCAACTTCGTCAGGGTTTGAAACCACTGACGAAGTTATCTCCTCGTGGAGATGGTGCTGCCTGACGAAGTTCTAGCATGGCTATATGAAAAGCTAAATTTGAGACGATGTCTACCTCTGGATTCCCGCATTTCGAATAGTTAATCGGTTCTTAGTCTCATATCGCCTAAGTCTATGAAGCGACTTCGTCAGTGG
>JBDSUZ010000267.1:0-2418 GCA_039927395.1 Saprospiraceae bacterium
CCAGATTAATGAGAAATGCAGGTATTAGCAGAATGGCAATACAGCAGTAAAGTATCCGAAGAGGCTTTTGCATGGCAAAAGATACAGGAATAGCTGCAAAATTCAGTTCCCTATGCCTTATTGCGGCAGCTATATATTGAAATACGGCTAATTTTCTCTCTTCGAAGTTCTATCTCCACGCTCATTCAGGCCTGCCATTATTTTTTCTAGAAACTGGTTGATCACCTTGGCCAGGTCATTGTCTTCAAAAATCCTGGCATCAAAACCGCTAGTGTTTTCGACCGCTGTCATAGCTCTTTGCAGATCAAAATCTTGTTGGGTTTCACTATGGATAATATTGGCTTCGCTCAGCATTTTGGCCAAATATTCCTGTTCAGATTGACCAGGTGTTGCTATCATAATTGACTTCTTGCCCATCTTGGCCAAATCCATCACAGTACTATAACCTGATCGTGACAATATCACATCTGATGCCGCAATGATCTCATTGAGTTCCTTGCTCTTGCAAAAATTGTGGATCTCAAGATGATCACTATACATATCAAGCGCTTCAGCATCTGCTTTGCCTCTGACCAACACCACTTTGCCATCAAAATTCACAAGCTGCGGGAGAATTTTGCGCTCCAGATAAGTCCTTTGAGGTTCAGGGCCCGACAGGATGACCGCTAGATCGTACGCCCCAGTGTTGGGCTTTTCCTTCATCCTTGACAATGGTCCCAAGTAAGTAAATTCGCCCTTTTTGATCCCATGAGCAAGCACTCCACTGAGATTAGGCGTTCCCTCATAATCTGGGATCCACACTTCATCAAATCGATCCATAAATTTGCGATTGAGATATCGCACAGTTCGTTCAGTAAGCTTATTGCCTATCAGCACGTTGACCTGATGGGTTATAAATATCGAATAAGCTTGTTTGGAATAACAACCAAAACGATTGTCAGTTATCACTGCATCGATTTGCTCCCGCTCCACGATCTTCTCGATTTCGATATGCTCTTTGAGCACCGTGTTGATAATCTTTGGGAATTGAAATGCAAGATTCAGAACCATGTTCTGAGTCTTGTAGTGCACCTTGTATGAGCTCAGTTCGAAATATGGTAAATCCGGAAATTCTGCTTGAAGCAATTTACCAGCTTCCATATCAGAGGCAAGAAAAACTTCTGCTCCCTGATCCAAGAGTTCGCGGATGATGGGAATACTTCGAGTGGCATGCCCTAAGCCCCAATTGAGTGGAGCTACCAATATTCTCAAGCCCAGCGAATTGGAAGTTGTGATGGAGTGCATAGCCTAAATTTACCCAGCTACAACGAGAATAATCACGATGAAGTGCTGAGTTCACCTAAATTTAATACTACTGCAACTCATTTTTCGACCAAAGTATCCACATGCCAAAGGAGTACTGAATATCGATCAAATTTGAAATTCAAGTCTTATCTATGACAATCTGATCTCGTCATCCAGCCCGTCGTAAAACTTGTATTGATTGATATGAAAATCTCCATTTTGGTAGACTTTTATCCATTTTTTGAACCTCAGGTACCAGCGCATTTGCAAGTTAGGCAAGCCTTTTTTGATAAAGGCAAATACGTAAGGATGCGTGTGCAAGTGCAGGTGCTTCATCGGCCGGTTGTTGAGGATAAACTCAATATCGCGTTCGATATCATCAGTCAGTAGAATGGTTGGATTGACCTTACCAGTGCCGTTACAAGATGGACAAACCTCAGCAGTGTTGATTTTGACTTCAGGTTTCACGCGCTCGCGGGTGATTTCCATAAGGCCAAATTTGCTTAGAGGCAGTATCGTATGTTGTGCCCTATCAGATGACATCAGATCTCTCATCTTGTTGACAAGATCTCTGCGGTGATCTGAGCTTTTCATATCGATAAAATCGATACAGATCAAGCCTCCGATATCTCTCAATCGCAGTTGACGCGCTATTTCCTCGGCAGCTTCAAGATTGATATTGTAGATCGCATCATCATTGGCATTCTTTGCCATTTTGGGGCCAGAGTTGACATCAATGACGTGCATCGCCTCAGTGCTCTCGATCACCAGATAGGCTCCACTGTTCATGGTGGCAGTCTTGCCAAAAGCCGATTTTATCTGCTTCATGACACTGTAAGCATCAAAGATCGGCTTGCTGCCTCTGTGAAGGCTCATGATCTTAGTCCGCTCGGGAGCGAAAGTATGCAGGTATGATTTTACGCTATTGAAGGTGTCTTCGTCGTCGATAACTATCTTGCTGAAGTCATCGTTGAGGATATCGCGCAACATGCTGGAAGTCTTATCCAACTCGCTGAGCAATTTTTTTGGTTGTCTTGCGCCACGGAGCTGCTCGTACATAGCAGCCCATTTCTCCATGAGCGTATTGATCTCCTCGTGCAGATCAGCGACTTTCTTGCCTTCGGCGGCGGTGCG
>JBDSUZ010000268.1:0-10260 GCA_039927395.1 Saprospiraceae bacterium
AAAATCAAATTTAATTTTTCAGGCGCTTTCAATAGTCATTTAGATGCGGTGGCTGAGCGGAGTCGAAGCCTGATGACTTTATGCGACTGTATTTAGCGCAGATTCAAAAATTTAAGAAGTTTGGGAAAAAGAAATAATAATATCGACATACCGTAGCGACGCACGATTCGTACGTCGCCGTCTAATTTGAATGCCATCCGGAAAAACTGGGAGTTAAGGAATAATCAAAAAATGAAATCTGTTTTCAACAGGGGCAACCGCAAGGGATTGCCCCTCCAATGGTTTGGAGAAAAGCTGATCAAAAGTCAGGTGATCAAATAGTTGACGGTGTTGATCGAGATCAATTGTAGCGGTAAGGCATGCCTTACCGCTACAATATTGACACCCCCAATGCTCTTCCAAACTCCATAAACGATTGATTGTCATTTGATTATGCCCTTATAGGGCGTAAGATCAGGGGAGATTAGTACCGTGGGCGGTGCCCACGGCTAGTGCTGGACACACTTTCGGGGCTAAGTAAGAAGTTTTCTTGAACCAAAGTCCTGCTGATACGTGGGTAAGGGCCAGCCATACCCGCGCCTAGTTTCACTAAAGTCATTTTGAGGATGAGGAGCATTCTTATAAATGCATTTATCTGCGGTTTTCCCCTACGCTCCTTTAACTATAGATCTCCCGTAACTCTAAAATCCCCTTGAAGAACCTCGACTCCGCTCGGGGACCGTTTTGTCGTTAAAAAGCGAAAGCGCGTTGAAAATCCTACTTGATTTTCAACGCACTTTCTTATGACCAAAATGATCGCTGGCTGAGGGAGTCGAAGCCTGTTAGTCTTATACGACTCCCATAACTCCAGATTCTCCCATAACTCCCGATCCTCCCATAACTCCCGATCCTAACTGCGAGCTCTGCGAGCCTACAGTTGATTCAACTCCTTTATCAATTCCGTAATCGCCTTTTTGGCATCGCCAAATAGCATGCTGCATTTTGCATCATAGAACAGTAAATTGTCGATACCGGCATATCCGGCATTCATGCTTCTTTTGTTGACGATCACATGCTTGGCATTGGCAACTTCTAGTATCGGCATTCCGTAGATGGGTGATCCCGGGTCCGTTTTTGCCGCAGGATTGACGACGTCGTTTGCTCCAACGACAAATACGACATCGGTTTTTTCAAATTCGGGATTGATATCATCCATTTCCACCAGTTTCTCATAAGCCACATTAGCCTCAGCTAGGAGTACATTCATGTGACCTGGCATACGACCTGCGACTGGGTGAATTGCATACACAACTTCCACACCATGCTCTACAAGTGTTTGCTCCAATTCGTGCATCACGTGCTGCGCTTGGGCGACCGCAAGACCATATCCTGGAACTATTACCACTTTCTTAGAGTAATTCATTAAAACGGCAGCGTCGGTTGCCGAAATATCTTTGATAGAGCCATTTACAGTGCTTGAACCATCAACGGATTTTCCGCCTCCTCCGAATGCCCCAAATATTACACTTGCTAGAGATCTATTCATGGCCTTACACATGACTAGTGTAAGCAAGGTACCTGCGGAACCTACTAGGATACCTCCTGTCAACATCACTTTGTTGTCGTATAGGAAACCACCAAATGCCGCAGCCAAACCCGTGAATGAGTTCAACAATGAGATGACGACCGGCATATCAGCTCCACCTATCGGTGCGGTAAAGAGTACACCGTAAAGAAGCGCCGCAGCGCAAAGCAAATAGATGTACATCATATCCGGTTGATTCCAGACGATGTATCCACTGAAAATCACTACGGCAATCATCAGTGCAGTGTTGATGATATTGTAAAATGGAAGGCGCAAAGGCTTTTGCAGCGTGCCATTTAACTTGAGGAAAGCAATAACAGATCCTGAAAATGAAACACTTCCGATCACCAATCCACCGATAATGGCCAATTCGGCCCCGGTCTGTCCGATATGATGTGGATATTCGATCAAACTGATGAGGGCAGCGCAGGCTCCTCCCATCCCGTTGAACATCGACACAAGTTCAGGCATTTTGGTCATCTGAACTCGCTTGGCTGTTAGCCAGCCAATGCTTGTGCCGATAAAAATGGCAGCAAGAATCAAGAAGTAAATCATCCAAGGTATTGACGCTGTCTCAGCATGGCCGTCGTCAGGTCTGTGATACAAAGTGATGGTACCAATCACTGCTACAGTCATCCCAAAGGCTGCTATCAAATTTCCTTTACGGGCAGACTTGGCATTTCCCATCATTTTCAGTCCGAAAATGAAGGTCACAGAACCAATTAAAAAACAAAGTTCGAGGAGATTATTCATACAACAATTTGATAAAAATGGGGGCTCCCCGGATTATTTCTTCTTAAACATTTCCAACATACGGTCAGTGACTACAAAGCCGCCAACTACATTCAAAGTGCCGAGAACAACGGCTATGAAGCCTAGTATCAGGCTAGGTACATTGGTCGGATCAGCATTGAGCATGACGATGATGGCACCGATAATGACGACACCATGTATAGCATTTGCACCAGACATGAGTGGAGTATGCAGCACCGTGGGGACGCCACCAATGACCTCAACTCCGACAAAAATGGCCATTATCAGGAAATAGATCATTTCCCGGTGGATAGTGATAAAGTCTAATACTTGGTCCATGTTGAATTAATACAATGAATAAGCAAAAATGCTTGATTTTTTTTGACCTTGAAAGATAGGAATTTCTTTTGATTAGGCAGGAATGGCTCAAATATTTGCCCCTAATTGCATAAAATGGAAGCTTACTAAATTCGAACTTTTACAGCGGCTGAAACTCCTCTCAAAGCTTGCAATAGTTCCTCATTTGCCTGACCTTCATTGATTTGTTCAAATACAAAATCCTGAACTTGATTGATTTCCGCGCTGGGGAAATATTTGGGAATGATAGCCAACAGAAATGAAATGCTTTGGATGACCTCTAGTTGATTATCAGAGTGCTTATATGAATCAATCAGGGCTTCAAGCTTCTGCGAAATGTTGAAATTGAATCTGCTCAGATCCAAGTCGGGATGCCAGCGATCGATTTCAAGTATAATTTCATTTATATTATCGGTATTTAGCCGATTGACGTCAGGAGCCAATACATTTTGCAATCGTTCGCTGAGTATTGTACCAATTGTGCGAGCGAGGATGGCGGGTATTTGCAATTTCTCAAACTTCATCAGTTCGAGCAATTCAGCGGAATCACGGTAAATCTCACGGTTGCTCGCAATAGCCATTGCCTCCTTTTGACCAATGATTTGCCCTAGCAATTTGATCTGCTCATCTTTGAGCAATTCATGAAAATCAAAGATTGGACCATCAAATTTGCTGTCAATTATAGATCGAACTTCGCCGTAATTTCCTTCCTTAAAGCTTGCCTTCAGCATTTGCTTTATTTCCGACAATTGCGATTTTGCCATCCACTCATTTGTCTTTGCAATAAATGAATTGGCACCTGAATACAAAACTGCGTAGCTGAATTCCTTTCGTTCGCCGGTGATTTTTGCATGGACTTCTGTTCTGCCTACGGCCAAAATATGATCCTCGGATTGATACTTGGACAACTCTTCCTGCTTACAGTAATACTGTTGGAAGTGTTGCGTATTGTCTTGATCTTCAAATAATGAGTGGATCGCATCATGCATACCAACTTGAACTAGGGAGAGGCGCGAAGGGATGACATATTTTTGGTAAATATCTCTGATGCTTCCTTCCTCATTTATGTTGCTATAGGCATTGGCCAGTATTGCGAGGAAATTGTTTTCGAGATCATGCTCCTTCAAGTGTCCTGCCAAATCCAAAGCTCGGTTGGCATATTGCATTACTTGAATGGTCTCAATGCCTGAGGGATCATTGAAAAACCAAGCGCAACTAGTGAACATCAACATCGAATGGCGCTGCATTTCTAATAGCCTCAAGATCTTCGATTTGTTGTCATCGCCTTTGAGATCGGGAAGCCAAGTATTGAAAAATAGTTCTTGATTGACTTCAGACCTATCCAAAATTAGGCTGATATATTGATCGCGCAATTGCCATATATCTGCGGTAAATGGTGACATTTCGCGAATGTAAATGGCATCGAGCTCCTTGTGCAGATAGTCCATCGCCTGACGGAGGCCTACTCTCCATTGCTGAGTCCATCCAGACTCACCGCCAGTCTTGCATCCGCAGTCGCCTCGCCAGCGCTCTACACCGTGGGCGCAACTCCAGGAACTATTTTCTCTAATTTCTACTTCGTTATCGACTGGGACGAGTGTGAGGTACAGACTGTAATTGGTCAATTGCACCTGCGCATTCATGCTTAGCTGCTGTAGGCACATAGCCAATGCCATGTCGCCACCCTTGTGATGATGACCGTAGCTTTCGCCATCTGTAGCGATATGCACTAATTCAGGGCCATGCTCGTGTATCGAAAATGAATTGATCAGTTCTCGGGCGAAATTACGACCATCATTGAGCAGTCCGCCAAATGCAATTGCATGCGAATCGTCAGCATGGTAAAAGAAGATGTGAATCGATTGACCCTCAGGCAAATGGCAACGATACGACAATCTGCTATCTATTCCGTCAATCCATTGTTCGGAGCCGCTCTTTCGATATCGCTGCGCTTGCGAGGGAGCCAGAATAGTGAATTCAATTCCCTCGGCTGCCATCAAGGACAATGTCTCTAGATCGACTGCAGTTTCTCCGAGCCACATTCCTTTAGCCTTGCGCTTATATCGTGATTCAAAATCTCGCAAGCCCCATCTAATTTGTGTCAACTTGTCCTTGCGATCGGCGAGAGGCATGATCATATGGTTATAAGCCTGCGCAATTGCGGAGCCATGTCCTTGATAATTGATCATACTTAGCCGATCCGCCTCGAGAATTTCTGCGTAGACTTTTGGCTGATTTGCTTCAAGCCAAGACAAAAGAGTAGGGCCAAAATTATAGCTGATCTTGGAGTAGTTGTTGACGATCTTCTCAATCCAGCCCTCTTCATCTAGAATACGAGATTTGGCGTTAGCCCCGTAACATTCTTTTGTGATGCGCTCGTTCCAATCGTGGTAAGGAAATGCTGATGCCTGAATTTCAACCGTTTCCAGCCAGGCATTTTCGCGCGGAGGCTGGTAAAAATGCCCGTGAATACAAATAAATCTCTTTGAGGTCATTTACCTGGACTTGTCGATTTCGTTTTGCGAGCAGGCGTCCATTTGTACATGGAGACACACAGCGGGGCAAGTCTAAGCTGTAGGCTATTGGCTTGGTTGTGAGTCTTGATTTTTCTTGTTTTCAATACGCCGGGATTATCGAGTCCATAGCCCGTGTATTTCTTGGCATCTGAATTGAATATTTCAGTCCATTGCCCTGGGCGATTTGCACCAATGAGATAGTTCTCAAGCAATTGATATGCAAAATGACAAACGACTATTATTACTTCTTGCTCGTCCAAGGATTTGCGGCAAAATACCAGAACACTGTTGCGGTCATCGGTACCGTCGATCCATTCAAAGCCACGATGATCGTAATTGCATTCGTGCAAGGCGAGTTCAGATCTAAACAGAAAATTGAGATCGCGCACTAGACTTTGCATGCCGAGATGTAGCGGATGTCCAAGTATTCCCCAAGGAAGTGATCCCTCAAATGCCCATTCGTTTGGTGAAGCTATTTCGCAACCCATAAATAGCATTTTGGCTCCTGGATGGGCATACATATAAGTATACAGTGCTCTTAGGTTGGCAAATGCTTGCAGCGTATCACCTGACATTTTGCGAAGCATCGAACCCTTCAAATGCACTACCTCATCATGCGATAGCGGCAAAATGAATCGCTCTGAAAAGGCATATGACATACTGAATGTGATGCTCGACTGCTGCTTGGAACGGAAGAATGGATCGTTCTTAAAATAAGCCAATGTGTCGTTCATCCAGCCCATCATCCATTTTAAATCAAAACCAAGGCCACCGTTTTCGATAGGATGTGTGATCAAGGGATAGGCAGTAGATTCTTCTGCGATGGTCAAGCCACCGGGATAGGAGGCATGTATGTATTCATTCATTTCCCTCAGGAATGCAATGGCATCAAGGTTTTCATTTCCACCAAAACGATTCGGAACCCATTGGCCATCCTGACGTGAATAGTCGAGATAAATCATCGATGCTACTGCATCAACTCTCAATCCATCAGCATGAAAATGGTCCATCCAATAGACTGCGTTGCTGATCAGGAAGGATTTGACCTCGTTTCGCCCATAATTGAATATCCAACTGTCCCAGTCTGGATGATATCCTTTGCGTGTATCAAAATGCTCGTAAAGTGGCGTGCCATCAAATTGGTACAGGCCATGTGCATCGGCTGGAAAATGGGAGGGAACCCAATCCAGAATCACTCCGATGCCCGCCTGATGAAGCTGATCGATCAGATATTTGAAGTCGTCGGGATTGCCAAATCTGGCAGTAGGTGCGAAGTAACCGTGTATTTGATAGCCCCAACTTGGTGAGTAGGGGTGTTCCATCACGGGCATGAATTCCACGTGCGTAAATCCCATATCGACTAGATACGGTACTAATTCAGCAGCAATGGCACGATAGCCCATATAGGCCTCGGCTTCAGATGATTTGCGGCGCCAAGAGCCTAAGTGCATTTCGTACACACTGACAGGATTGCTTTGTTTTTGAAATTCTGGGCGATTAATCAACCATTTATCATCCTTCCATTTGAATTTTGATTCCCATATGATCGAGGCAGTCTGTGGCGGACGCTCCCAAGCTTTGGCATAGGGATCTCCTTTTTCGATGACTTGACCTTCAGCTCCGATGATGGCATATTTATACAACATGCCAGCAGTCAGATTGGGAATGAATCCTTCCCAGATGCCCGAATGATCAGTACGCAACTGCAGCGGATGCGTGATCTGACTCCATTGATTGAAATCACCACAGACACTAACACGCTGTGCTTTGGGAGCCCACACGGCAAAATAGCAACCAGCTAGTCCTTGATTGGTGACCAAATGGCTTCCAAATTTTTCAAATAGCCGATAGTGTCTACCCGCAAAAAACAGGTCGACGTCAGTCTTGGAAAATAAAGTAAAGGGCAACACTGGGATCATATGCAATTCTCCTTAGAGACAATTAAAGTACATATTTTGTCTGTGTTAGGGTGGCAATTTATTTTACGGCAACAAAAAAGTAAATGGAAATGCAACATTTCACCTGTAAAGCAATGGCAAGATGGCTTGTATCGAAATTTGAGACTAGATATCAGTTTTCGATGATGCAGTATGTATTGGTTTGCTTCGCCGACTGCCAAACTCGTCTTGGTATATACGAAGGAGCAATATAAATAGCGAAAACAAAAGAGGCCCGAAGATCACTCCGATAAATCCAAACAAATTTATACCGATGATAACACCAAAGATGGTGATGATGGGATGTACGTCAGCTAATTTTTTTTGAAGCATTAGTCGCACTATATTGTCAACATTGGAAATGATCAGCAAGGAATAGAGGAGTACTCCGACTCCTTGCCATGTCTCTGCTGTAGAAAGCATAAACACTCCTATCGGGGCCCATACAAGTATAGTGCCTATGGCCGGAATGATAGACGCGGCGCCTGTCACGATACCCCAAAGTATCGGATCATCGACACCAAATATCCAATACCCAACGGAAGCAAAAACAGCTTGAATGGCGGCAAGTAACGGAATTCCAATGGCATTTGATATTACCATTCCTCTGATTTCTGATCCAATCAACTCCACATTGCGATCTCTCAGTGGGAAACGGTCAACAAGATATTCCTCGATTTCCCGGCCATTTTTGAGCAGGAAATACAAGAGAAAGTATGCCACCGCAAGCGCCAGGAAAGTATTTGCCGTAGCTCCAAGAATACTGGTTGCCCAATTGGGTGCTGATTCCTGCAATTTGGCCATCGTCTGATCATTGAGGATATCATAATTTGTGTATGATTCTACTTTTTTAACTAGGACCTTGACGCCCTCGACAAATTGCGAGGTACTAGAAAATAGCACAGAAACCTTATTATAGACCATTTGCAGGATGCCATAAATAGGCCCGAGCAGTAACACAAATGAAGCAAACATCAGGAACAGGATACTCAGGCTGTGCTTCCATTTGCGTTTTTCGATCAAGTAATAATAGGGCCGACGCAGCAAAATGTATAAGGTGAGTGCGCCCAATGCACCGGGGAGTAAGAAATAGGACTCCGAAAACAAAAGGACACCAAGTGCAAGAATTACTACGATATAGCATACCTGCACTAATTTCTGTTGATCAAGTTTTGCCACTGTTTTTTGAATTAATGTAATGAGACGAAATCAACGAGTACATCTTGGTCAAATTGCCAACCATCTTCCAACTTACCCAAGAGCACCATTTCTTGTCGCGAGCTTGTGGGGTTGAGCTTGATTTTTTTTCCTGACTTGTTGGTCATATATATCGGAAAACTGAATTCTGGAATAACATTGCTCCAAAAATACTGGAACAATATACCGTTTTCCGTTTCTTGAAATGAATAATTGAGCGTTGGAATTTTAGACTCAGTCAGATACTGTTTGAAAAAAACTGTCCAGTCTCGGCCACTCTCCTCATTGGCGAAACGCACGAATTTATCGGTCATCATTGCTTGACCTGCAAATGTCTGATAGTACTTCTTAATGAATTCGAACCAGGCCTTCTCGTCCTTAAATGTCGACCCCATTGTATGCAATATCCAGGCACCCTTGTAGTATTTATCTGTTGTGCTGCCTCTGTCAAAGTTGACATTCATCTGGCCCAGTACAGGCTCCTTACTAGCAATCAATGCTTTTAGCATTCGCAAATAGTCGATAGCGGACTTTGCACCATCATGGCATTTGACGTACATGTATTCGAGGTATGTAGTAAATCCTTCATTGAGCCACATTTCAGCATAATCAGTCACATAAATGCTATTGCCAAAATACTCATGACCACTTTCATGCAGAATGATATAGTCAAAATTCAATTCAGGCGTTATCCTTTTACCCAGATAACCCCTCTTGAATTCATTGCCATAAGCAATAGCACTTTGATGTTCCATGCCGAGGTAAGGGCTTTCGATCAATTGATATCCATCTCCCCAAAAAGGATATGGACCGAGCAATTGTTCATAGCAGCTCAAAATTTCCTTTGTTTGCTCAAAATGAATTCTGGCTTTTGCTTCGTTTTCAGGCAATACATAATAATTGAGATCTAATTGCTGGGAAGGGTCTAGTATCGATTGGTACTTATCCGAAAAGTGAACATATTTGGCGGCATAAAAAGTAACATTGAAGGTGTTGATCGGATATGTAACTGCCCAGGTTGTGGCTTTGTAATTACCAGGTAGATTTATAGTATTGCGCAAGCGACCATTTGACACTACAGTTAGCATTTCAGGTGCTTCGATTGTAAGTCGAACACTATCTGGTCGATCAGATAAATGACTTTTGCAGGGCCACCAAATGCTTGCTCCGTCACCTTCGCAGGTAACCGCTAGATATGGATTGCCTGATTTGTCAGTTTTCCATATCAATCCTGTTTCCCAAGGCGGTTTTACTGCTTCTTGCGGTTTGCCACCATAGTTTACGATGATGGAAGCTTTGCCTATTGGCCAACCTGCAGGATTTTCAACAAAGACGGCATCAAACTCCCTCGTGAATTTCAAATTCTTTCCTTGACAGAGTATTGAATTGATAGCCAATCTGGCCGCGAGATCGATTTGAATCTTATTTGTGGCCTTTAGGACATTGAAAGTAATCTTGTTCTTGCCGCTTATGCTTTTGGTCTCAGGCTCCAATCTCACTTTGAGGTCATAATGGAGGACATCATAACAGGTCTTTTCAAAAGGTAGGCCTCCCAACAAAGTATCATTCCTTGTGTACTTGTTTCGTTCCCAATAGCCAACTTGAGCTTTGGCGGGGAAATGCAATACAAATCCAATAATGTTCAATGCGCAAATGCTCAGTATCTGACTCAAACTAATGTTCAACTTCATTTCTTGCAATAGATTTTCAATCCTATAAAAGTACTGAATTGCCATGGCGCCACATCAGGTATGACAAAAAGGCGTCCGAAACTTGGCTTAGGACGATCAATGATCTTCGAACTTCCATAAATGACCGATGCCAATGAAGCTACTATGCATTCATCATCAATTTGAGCGCTTTGGTCAATTACTTTGAACTTATTTGCCATTTTATGAATCCATTTAATCCAAACGTTGTTTCGATCAGAACAATT
>JBDSUZ010000269.1:0-1861 GCA_039927395.1 Saprospiraceae bacterium
ACTCTTTTGAGTACAATTTGACAGGTGGAGTATCTTGCCCTGATGCCAAGCAGACGATAAGCATCCAGATCAACTCGCTTCCCTTGGCTGATGCAGGAATTGATGCAGTGCTTACATGCGCAATTGCTGATGCAGTGCTAGGTGGTAATTCATCGGCAGGAGCTAATATTAAATATGAATGGCAGGAACTGGGAGGAGGAATAGTTGCCAATCCTAGTAGTAAGACTATCAAGGTCAATCAGGAAGGCGAGTACGAAATCAAGGTAAGCGATGCAATAACGGGTTGCTTCAGTAAAGACACTGTAATTGTGATGGCAGACAATCAGGTGATCACCGCTGTCCCTTCAACTTTTGATGATCCAAGCTGCTTCAAGGCTTGTGACGGATTTATCACAATAGACCCTAGTAAAATAAGCGGAGGAAAACCGCCATTTGAATTGTCACTAAATGGGGGCGCATTTTCAACAAAATTTGACTTTCAAGATTTATGCGACGGCGTCTTTAACATTGTTGTTCGCGACCAAAGCGATTGCGAGTTTGCCATTGGATTTACGCTCAAATCTCCTCCTGATATTCAAGTCGATTTAGGGCCTGATCAGGTGATAACAGGCGATATTCCGATCATCATCAAACCGATATTCTCTATTCCGATTGCTGATATTGTTACTATTGTTGTCGTCGACGAAGACGGTGCGGAAGTATGTGCAGGTTCTGATTGTTCTGAATTGATCTTGCAGCCTACCGAAACAACCTCCTACACAATCACCGTCACTGATGCCAATGGCTGTTCGGATTCTGATCAGATGAATATCCTTGTTGCTAAAGAACAAGTAGTGTTTGTTCCCAGCGGTTTTACGCCCAATGGTGATGGGCAGAATGATGTGCTGATGATCTTTGGCTCCGACTTGTTGGTAAAACAGATAAAGAGCTTCCAGATATTCAATCGCTGGGGAGATGTCTTGTTTTTGGAGAAAAATTTCCCAATCAATGATCCAAAATACGGATGGGATGGAAAATTTAAGGGACAAAAATTAAATCCAGGAGTGTTCGTATATGTAGCCGAAGTAGAGTTTCTCAATGGAGAAGAAAGCCAAATATCTGGCGATGTAACCATCTCCGGCGTGTCAAATTAAGTCTAAGGCTTAAAAAAAATATCTAGAAAGGCTGAGTTCTCTAAATCGAGTAGTCGGCTTTTTTTTATGCCATGTCAGATGGCCAATCTTCAAAGTTGCTCAAGCCTCTTCTTCTTTCAAAGTCCATCCTTTTAGTTTCCTTGTTTTGCTTTTCCAATTCAGCTTCTTCAGCTTGCTTTTCATTGCGGGTTTTATCAAATATGTCTCTCCGGAAGAAGTAGGATTTTTCCGTTTCGTCTTGTAGCTCTTCAGTTGAGGTCTGGTCTGCTTCCTCCAGCACACCTTTGTATATCCAGGCTACTAGTATTCCCATCAAACCTCCTAGTAAATGACTTTCCCATGATATGCCGGGCTGATTGGGCAATACGCCGAGGAACATACCGCTATAAAGAAATAAGACAATAAGCGAGAGTACGATCGAGCGCACATTCTTGCGAAATAAACCACTCCAAAACACAAAAGAAACTAGGCCATAAATAACTCCACTAGCTCCTATATGAAAGACAGGACGGCCAAATAGCCACACACTCAGGCCAGTGAGTAAATAAACCATAAGGATAATCTGCCAGGATATCCGACGGAAAAAGTAGAAAATGATGCAAAGAAGGACAAAGAGCGGAATGGAATTATTAATCAAATGACTCCAGCTGCCGTGAATTAAGGGCGAAGTAAGGATACCCTTGAGTCCAAGTATTTGGCGGGGATAGATTCCATAATACCCCACATCG
>JBDSUZ010000270.1:0-4146 GCA_039927395.1 Saprospiraceae bacterium
ACCTTGAGCGGATAGTTCCGCCCAGCTATATTGACCGTGATGGTTTTTTGTTCGTTCGCCTCCATATTACATATGTTGCAACCACTCAAGACATTTATCAATTTCCTTGATATAATGTGCTAACTGGGCTTTGATCTGGTTCGAATCTGCTGCTCCATCCCCCTTCTCCTGTTCCAGAAGGGCTCCGGCTGACGCAGCATTTTTTTCTATATCAAACAGCTTTAACTGTTGTTTTTCAAGGTTTTTCTTAATGTTGATGTTCTCTTCAGAGAGCGTAGCATTCTCCTTGCGCAACAGTTCCATTTTCTGGCCCAATTTGCGAATTTTCAATTCTACTTCCTCTAACTTTTGAGTCAACATTTGCATACTAGGCAAAGATAATCAGAAATCTATGTTTTACTAATTTCAATCATTTGCGGATTTGAGCACCCAATTCCCTTTCGAATTGCTGAATCATTTTCTGAATGATGCGGTCTACTTCATCATCTGCAAGTGTGCGATCGGAATGTTCAAACAAGAAACTTACAGCATAAGATTTCTTGCCGGCCCCCAATTGTGCTTCATTGGTATATACATCAAAGAGATTGACTTGTTTCAATAGCTTCTTTTCCGTTCTATTAGCCAATGCCACGATATCGCTGTACGCTACTTTCTGATCCAAAACTAAGGCCAAATCCCTACGTGTAGTGGGAAATTTACCGGTTTCCTGTGTGAGTATTGGTTGTTGATTGGAGAGTCTCATCATCACCTTCCAGTCGAAATCCGCAAAAAATACTGCTTGTTTGATGCCCATTTTGCGAGCTATTTCCTGATTGACTAGTCCCAAATTTCCTATGATCTCTTGATTCTTGCGCATTTGCAAGCCAAATGCAAATCTGCTGTCCTGGCTTGGCTCCGCGACAATACTGGTAATCCCCATTGCGAGCAACATACGCTCCACAAAGGACTTCAGCTGAAAAAAATCTCCTTCTGCCGAAGCTTGTATCCAAGACTCTTCGTTCTTGGGACCAGTAATTGTAAGCGTCAGATGTTCTTTCTCTTTGTATTTCCCCTCTTTCTGCGAGTATACTTTACCAAATTCATAGAGTCGGATCCGATTCTGCTGTCTGTTGAGATTATGGTTTACAGTTTCCAAAGCTGAAGGCAGCATGTCGGCTCTCATCGTATCGAGCATGAGATTGGAGGTGTTATTGATCTTGACCAAAGCCTTAGCATCCATTTTTAGCATTTCGCTGAAATAGCTTTCCTGACTGATCGAAAGGGCCATCATCTCACAGAAACCATTGGCAGTCAAATGATCTGCTGCCCTGTTTCTAAGAAAATGCGCATCCGGAATTTCCCTTGATTGCAAAGAAATACGCAATGAATTACTGATTGGCACTCTATCAAATCCGTAAATTCTCAGAATTTCCTCTATCAGGTCAACAGGACGAGTGACATCGGCTTTATTGGTTGGGACACTCACAGTCCAAGCATCGTTTCCGGCCTGAACTACGCCCATTTCCAGTGCTTTCAAGATTTTCTCGATGTCAGGGGCAGAAATCTCAAATCCCAGATGTCTAGTGATTTGTTCTCGCTTGAGTTCGATATTTGCCTGCTCTATCTTGTTAGGATATAAATCAATAATGTCGCTGCTGATTGTCCCACCTGTAAGTTCTGCGATAAGCAATGCAGCTCTTTTGAGGGCATATACGCAGTTATTTGGATCCACGCCTTTCTCGAAGGTTTTGGAGGAATCAGTTCTCAAATTGTGGAATGTCGCCGCTTTGCGTGTTTGTATTGGGTGAAAGAATGCAGCTTCAAGGAATATATTCTTTGTAGTAGTCTTCACTCCTGAACCTGCGCCGCCAAATACTCCGCCAATGCACATAGCTGTACCATTTGCGTCAGCGATTACAATTTCCTCCCCATTCAATTTTCTCTCCACTTCATCAAGCCCCATAAAAAGCGTTTCCTTGGAAAGGGCGCCTACGTGGATCTCATTCCCTGCAATCTGATCGTAGTCAAATGCGTGCAATGGTTGACCCATTTCGTGATGCACGAAGTTTGTAATGTCAACTATGTTATTGATTGGACGCTGACCAATCGAAAGAAGGCGGTTCTTGAGCCAATCTGGCGATTCTTTGACGGTGATGCCACCAATACTTAGACCTGCATAGCGAGGCACCATGTTGCTATCACTGACCTTCACCTTCGCGGGCAAGGTATTGTTATCAACTTTGAAAGCGGAAATATCGGGCAAAATGACTTTGGCACCAGTATTCTGATGCACTTGTAGATATGCTGATAGGTCACGGGCAACACCAAGATGACTGGTCGCGTCAGAGCGATTGGGAGTCAATCCAATCTCAAAGACTTGATCTGATTCTATATGGAAATACTCGGCAGCGGGCATGCCAATTTGAGCACTTTCATCTAGTACCATCACGCCTTCATGGCTTGCACCAAGTCCTATCTCATCCTCAGCACATATCATGCCTTCAGAATCTTCGCCTCTGACTTTGCTTTTCTTGATTTGAAATGGCTTGCCTTCTGTGTCATACAGAGTGGTACCGACAGTAGCAATGACCACTTTTTGATGTAGAGCCACATTAGGACCTCCACATACGATTGATAAGGGCTCTTCGCCTCCTATATTGACTTTGGTTACTTTGAGACGATCGGCGTTAGGATGCTGCTCAAGAGCAAGGACTTGACCAATAACAAGTCCAGCCATGCCACCTTTTATTGTCTCGACCTCTTCGAGATGTTCAAGTTCCAAACCTATAGAGGTCAGAATTTCGCCTATTTCTTCGGCTGTGTTTGACAAATCCAAGTAGGATTTGATCCAATTCAATGAAATCTTCATACAATTTGCTCCTCCAAGATAATTTTACCGGATGGCGGCAAAGATAAAGAAAATCGCTTGGGCTGCCCTGATGGCAACCCCTGTAGGGTAAAATTACCTCCTTCTATTTTGTAAATGCCTTCTTGCGTGCTTGTAGCACACTCAGATTGTTGAGCGAAACGTAGGCTACGACATCCATGTTGGCCGCGTTCCACCAACCAGCTTCCGGTGGCACTGTCATCTGATAGTTCCTCTCGATCACTTGGCCAACTTGGATAGATGGAGCTAATTCATCACCACTAACAGCGCTCAACACATCGCGCATGATGTGATTGTGTATGTAATTGGGATTTTTGTCAGGAGTCAATCTGCTATCCACTTGCACGTCTACAATGCCACTTTCAGTAACAAGTGCTGTCAATCTAAGTGGCTCATTGACTGATTCAAGTCCTGTGACTGTAATCTTGGTGTTGAGAATCCTGGTTGACTCGTCAAAGGTGTTTGAAATCAACACTTGCACTTTTGGGTTTTCCTCGATCAAAGTGGAGATACCTGATCCCCAGGTTGCAAAATCCCTGAAGTAAGACTCCACTGCATCGTCGTAGACACGGTTGAGAGCTCCAGTTGGATACCCGACCGGCTGCCCCATCAATTGCTCAAATTGATCACATTTTGGAGTACGAAAATTGTATTTGCTTTCAGTATATGGCACGGCGAAAAATCCAGTATGGATCGTTACAGCAATGATATTGTCGGGAAACAATGATTCGAGATTCTTGATTTCATCCGCAGCTTTTGGACAGTTTGGGCACCTTACTCCTGTGAAATCTTCCAATAAGATATTTCTATCTCGAGTCTTGGAAGGAATCAAATTGTATATAATCGGATCATCACATGAGCTGAATGTCAATAATCCCAGTAGCAGAGCTATGAATGGGAGATTTGATTTGAAGTGTTTCATATTAAAACAGGGTATTCAAGGTCATTTTAAAGCCATTAAAGGCGGGTTCGAATCGACAAATTCCTCCTGTACAAACGATTCCTTCCACCTGTTTGACATAGCCCGCTGATATACGGGTGGCTCCAACAGAGTAAAATCCAACTATTGAAGGATAATGTATCGGGTCTGGGTGTTTCTTAGGAACATTATTGTACATATCAGAAACTGAAATGGTCCAGTGAGGAGCTATTCCATATTCCAACAAGGCAAATATCCAAGACCCATAATCTTGTTCGGTGGCCATGTACTGACCTTCAAATCTAAGTGATTGCTTTCTGTTGAACTTGTAAAGGTATTCTACATATGGAGTCCAAGTCTC
>JBDSUZ010000271.1:0-6049 GCA_039927395.1 Saprospiraceae bacterium
TCGCAGGCATTACGCATCTTAAAAGGCCAGGCGATAGCAATAAGCAAATAGACTTTATAAATGATGGAATAGAATTATCTCCAAAAGAATATGCCTCCCTCTTAATGAAACTTGTAGATGAAGGAAAGGTTAAGGTAGATAATTATTCCAAAGGAGGGGTTGTTGAGGAGTTAGAAAATAAATTCGCCACTCTTTTGGGCAAGGAATCTGCCGTATTCATGCCTACAGGAACTTTGGCAAACCACATTGCAGTTCGTAAACTTGCAAATAATAATCGCAGAATCATAGTTCAGGAACAAAGCCATTTTTATAATGATAGCGGAGATTGTGCTGAAACACTTAGCGGACTAAATCTTATTACTACAGGCGACAATGCAGTTGATTTTTCAGTAGACGATGTAATAGATATTGCAAACCAAACTAAAACGGGCAGAGTTGAAACTAAGATAGGTGTCATTGCTATTGAAACGCCAGTGAGGAGAAAACAAGACCGCATTTTTAAATACGATAAAATTAAGCTTATCAGTGATTATGCTAAAGGCAACGGAATAAAAATGCATTTGGATGGAGCAAGGTTATTTGTGCAATCCGCTCATTCAGATATAGAACCGGCAAAATATGGAGAGCTATTCGACACTGTCTATACATCCATGTATAAATGTTTCAATGCCCCATCTGGTGCAATATTGGCTGGTACAAAGCAATTTACAGAATCCCTGTTTCATGAAAGAAGAATGTTTGGAGGAGGGCTGCCAGCAGCATGGCCATTTGCCGCCATCGCACTACACTATGCAGATAGTTTCCTAACCGACTATAAGTCTGCATGGCTAAATGCTCAAAAGCTTTTTTCAATACTCAAAAAAGAAGAACGATTTACCTTTTCCGAATTGGAGAATGGCAGCCATATAGTGAGGCTTGACATCAAAGGAAAAGACCCAAATCGTCTTCGAGAATCGCTTGCAAAAAAGAATATTCAACTACATCAACCCGTTGAAAACGGATTCTTTTTGAAAATCAACCCGACGATTAATAGAATTCAACCTGAAGCCTTGGCTGAACTATTTTTGGAATCATTAAGAGTGTCAGACTAAAACCGCAGTTAACAAGAGACTTGTCACAGAGCTGTTGGAGCAAATAGCATTCAACTGTGCTTATCCCGGCACTTAAAATCTGGCTATACAAAACCTGCTTAGCTTTTTGTTGTTATCTTCACCAAGAGTCATCCTATCAGTCCCGATAGCAATCGGGATTTCTGGCCTAACGAGCATCTGGTTTCCCAATTCGCCCAGCCTCAAACCTAAGTGGTCAATCTAAGACAAGTCTTTAAAAAGAGCAAACATTTAAACAACACCGGGCAACTCAGAACCGACCAGAGTAAGCAACTCCAAACAAAAATCACAATGAAAACACTACTGCCAATCTTCTTGCTTATAAATTCCTTCCTAGTTTCAGCACAATCAGGTATCAATTGGGGCAATACGGAAGATATCGCAAGCAACTCTTTTAGCAATAATCACCCACGAATTAGTTTGGCCGCCGACGGCAATCCATTAGTGATTTGGGGAAGATCAAGCGATCAATCTGTTGTCTTCTCGCGATGGGATGGAACAATGTTTACTGCACCTGTACAGTTGAACGGCTCACTCACTGTAGCATCTGCATCTTGGATGGGTTCCGATATCGCATCGCATGGTGATACTGTGTATGTGGTGATGAAACAGACACCTGAAGACGACACATCGAGTCATATCTACATTGTGCATTCCTACAATGGAGGAACGACGTTTTCTTCTCCTCAACGAGTAGACTTTATTGCTGACAGCGTATCTCGCTTTCCCACTGTTACATGCGATGCAACAGGAAACCCGATAGTGGCCTTTATGAAATTCAATAATTCCTTTCTTGATTCCCGCTGGGTAGTTACGAAATCTACCGACTTTGGAAATACTTTCTCCGTCGATGTAAAAGCCAGCGGTTGGAAAAATTCAGCCGAAGTCTGCGATTGCTGTCCTGGAGCTATATTAAGCCAAGACAATTATTCTGCCATGCTTTACCGTGACAACAACAGCAACATTCGAGATACTTGGATGGGTGTGTCTACAAATAATTCAGTTTCATTTGACAACGGTTGCAACGTCGATAATAACAATTGGATGTTGATGAGTTGCCCAAGCAGCGGACCCGATGGCATTATAATTGGCGACACCGTTTACTCTGTCTTTATGAATGGTGGCAGTGGAAAGTCTAGAACCTATTTGAGCAAATCCTCTTTGAGTGCCGTATCAGTAAATTCTGTAGACAATCTTACAGGAACCATTACAGGATTAACACAACAGAACTTCCCACGAATTGCAAGCGATGGAAATGCAGTTGCAATCGTCTGGAGACAAACAATCAGCGGCAATGTTCAATTGCCAATTCTATTTACAAAGGACATTGCAGATGGACTCCCTGTAGCATATGATACCGTTGATTTGGTTGACATCACCAATGCAGATGTCGCTATTGCTGATGGAAAAGTATGGGTAGTGTGGCAGGACGATAATTCACAAACTGTTAAATATCGAAGTGGAACCTATTCAACAAGCACAACTGGAATTTCTCAATTGGAGGAAAACAATCTGATTGCATATCCCAATCCCGTCACTGATATACTTTCGATCAAATTCAAAAATGAAATTCCATTTGCAGAAATCAGTGTATTAAATGTGTTAGGGAAAGTAGTTCTGAAAAAGAATGTCAAAAACACAAACAACACAACTCTACAAGTGGGCGATCTTGCCAATGGAATCTATTTCATCCAAATAAGATCATTAGAGCAAAATATCACAAAGCAAATAATCATCAACAAATAGATCTAGTGCAGAATAACAATTTGTTTGCTAGCCTCTGGCAATAGCTTGAAAGCAAAACTTATTAAGCAAGAGTCCAGTATCTAAGCAAGGACAAAAAGATAAATGTTGATTTAATCCAATTTTGCCATATCTTTGCTGATAATGAAATTAGTACTTGTACATAACGCATGGTGGTGGCTTATTGAATCCCGTATAGGATCCAGTTGGTAGCTAACATTATATTCATTAAGATATTTGAAAGCCCGCTGTATCCAGCGGGCTTTTTTTATGCCCTTAATCCAAGAAAATCGAAAAGAATGGAGTTTCATTTCACATCAAAATACATCAAAACCCTCAGCGATATCCATACGCCAGTGGAATTGTATTTGAAGTTGAGGGACAAGTTTCCCAATAGCATTTTGCTGGAAAGCTCGGATTACAAGAGCAGGCAGAACAGCTTTTCCTATATCTGTTTAGATTCGATTGCCTCATTTATTGCTGATGCAATGACCATAGAGATCGTGTGGCCCGACGGAAATAAGGAAACCCACAATACAAAAGAAATCGGTGTCGTGGACAAACTCAATGCTTTTTCAAATTCCTTCAATATGGAGAATTTGAATCTTGGTTTTGTCACCAATGGATTGTTTGGATACACGACCTACGACGCTATTCCATTGTTTGAAGAGATTGAGTTCAAAAATCAATCCTTTGATCTACCTCTAATGCAGTATCATCTGTACAGATATATCGTTGTTTTCAATCACTTCAACAATGAGTTGTATTTGATACAGCACCTGCAGAGTGGCGAGGAAGCAAGCTTATCATACTTAAGCGATCTAATCGCCAATAGAGCCATTACTCAATTTCCATTTGCTACCAAGGGAGGACAAACCTCTAATTTTTCAGATACTGCATTCTTAGAAAAAATAGAAATAGGGAAAGCGCACTGCTTCCGAGGTGATGTTTTCCAAGTCGTCATGTCAAGGAAATTCCAGCAGTCATTCATTGGGGATGAGTTTAATGTTTATCGCGCCTTGCGGTCGATTAACCCCTCTCCCTATCTGTTCTATTTTGACTATACAAACTTCAAAATATTTGGCTCTTCGCCCGAAGCTCAATTGACGATTAGTGATCACAAAGCAATGATTAACCCCATTGCAGGAACATTCAAGCGGACTGGCAATTCAAAAGATGATGAGGCTTTAGCGATAGCTCTTAGGGATGATCCAAAGGAAAATGCAGAACATATCATGTTGGTAGATTTGGCGCGAAATGACTTGAGTCAGAATAGCAAAAAAGTATCCGTTGATAGTTTTAAACAGACTGAATTCTATTCACATGTCATTCATTTGGTGTCAAAGGTGAGTGCTGAGCTTGAGGAGAATTTCAATCCTGTCAGGATCTTCGCTGATACATTTCCCGCAGGCACATTGTCAGGAGCTCCAAAGTATCGGGCTATGCAAATCATTGATAAAAATGAACCAGATAGCAGAGGTTTTTATGGCGGTGCAATTGGTTATCTGGGATCCGATAGGACACTAAATCATGCCATCTTCATACGCTCCTTTGTTAGTAGAAACAATACGCTTACATACCAAGCGGGATGTGGTATCGTCTCCAAATCGGATCCAGCTACTGAGCTACAAGAGGTGGAAAATAAATTATCGGCTCTGCGAAAGGCTATCCAAGTAGCAACACAATTATAACTGTATGAAAGTACTCGTCATTGATAATTACGATTCGTTTGTATTTAACCTAGTGCACATGATGTACCAGTTGGGTGTCGACGATATAGAGGTAGTAAGGAACGACAGAATTGATCTGAACGGATTGGATAAGTACGACAAGATCCTTCTCTCACCTGGACCTGGTATTCCAAGCGAAGCGGGACTAATGGCTGAGGTCATAGCGAAAACTTACTCCAGTAAAAGCATATTTGGTGTGTGTCTGGGCCATCAAGCTATAACTGAAAATTTTGGTGGTAGCTTGATCAATTTAGCAGAGCCTCTACACGGAGTTTCATCTGAGATTTCGATTCAAGAAGTGGACTATTTATTCGCGAATACGCCACCTACATTCAATATCGGGCATTATCACTCATGGGTGGTAAATCCTGATATTCCGGAATGCATGGAAATAATTGCAACAGATAACGCAGGTAACATTATGGCCATCCGGCATAAAACGTACGATGTAAGGGGCATACAGTTTCATCCAGAATCAGTGCTGACAGATTATGGAAAAATAATCATCGAAAACTGGTTAAAGCACTAAAAAATGAACGAAATATTAGAAAATCTATACCGACAAAAAACGCTGACGACAGAAGAAGCAATGAATGTGATAGTGGATGTCGCTTTAGGCAAATACAATCATGCACAGATTGCTTCTTTCCTGACTGCATTTAACATGCGCAATATTACCCTGCAGGAATTGAGGGGTTTTCGTCAAGGCTTGTTAAGTCTTTGTCACAAAATTGATTTGTCGGAATTGAATCCCATGGATCTATGTGGTACCGGTGGAGACGGAAAAAACACCTTTAACATTTCCACACTAAGTGCTTTCGTAGTTGCCGGAGCGGGAATACCCGTCGCCAAGCATGGCAATTATGGAGTCTCTTCAGTTTCCGGCTCTTCCAATGTGATGGAACATCTCGGCATTCAATTTCAAACAGATGAAGACAAATTAAGGACACAATTGAAGGAGGCGAATATTTGCTTTTTGCATGCCCCGCTATTTCATCCGGCCATGCGTCATGTAGCTCCCGTGCGCAAAGAGTTAGGCATCAAAACATTCTTCAATATGCTGGGGCCCCTAGTAAATCCATGTCAGCCTCGCGTGCAGATGGTCGGTGTATTCAACCTAGAGCTCGCCCGCATTTATCAGTATTTATTTCAGGAGGAGGAGGTACGCTATACAATACTACACGGCCTTGACGGATATGATGAAATTACGCTTACCGCCGGCTGTAAATTGATCAACAATGAAGGAGAACAAATAATCAATGCCAATTATTTCGGCTTTCCTGATATAGTCGCTAGGGAACTACATGGTGGAGATACAATTAAGGAGGCCGCAGATATTTTTATGAACATTCTCCAAGGAAAAGGTACTTCCACTCAAAATCATGTAGTGATCGCAAATGCAACGATTGCTATTCAGACATATTTTCCCACTCATTCGATGGAAGAGTGCCGAGAAAAGGCGACGGA
>JBDSUZ010000272.1:0-15151 GCA_039927395.1 Saprospiraceae bacterium
GTGCTGTATGTGCAAACTCCAAAGGAAAGTGCCGACAAGATTGCTTTAGACAAACAACGGCATTTGATAAATAATTTCAAATTGGCAACGGAGTTAGGGGCGGAGATCATAAAAGTAGAGAATTCATCTATCTCGAAAGCAATTATTGATCAGGCAAGTGAGCGAAAAATAACGACCATCTGTGTCGGCAAACCTCATTTCAACTTGCTGAAAATTATTTTGGCCACTAGCGTCTTTAAAGAGCTTCTAAAAAAATTGTCCCTCAACAATATTGACCTTGTAATTCTATCCTAAATGAAAATCAAGACAAAACTAACACTTGGAGTCGGTCTCCTATTCCTACTTATCATTCTATTAAGTGCAGTAGGTACAAGATATATTAATGCCCTGAAGAATGACTCTGAAAATATTTTGGTGGCCAACTACAATACCTTGGAATATAGTCGAAATATGCTCGTAGCCCTCGAGGATGGGTCTGACAAAGCCCTTCAAAAATTCGAAACTAACCTAATAAGCCAAGAAAATAATATTTCAGAAATCGGCGAAAATGAGGCAACAACAGAGCTTAGAGGCAATTTTAACAGTATCAAAGAGAATAAATCGGACATCACCACCTCGGGAGAAATCAGAAAGGGCATATTCAAATTGATGGATTTGAATATGCAAGCTATTCAACGGAAGAGTGAGGTAGCAAAAATGACTGCCGAGAGAGCTGTTTCTTGGATTGCCATTACTGGAACGATTTGTTTTTTGATAGCATTTATTTTGCTTGTAAATCTACCCTCAAATATAGCAAACCCTATTAAGGAATTGACTGAAAGCATCAAACAAATAGCTGCCAAAAATTACTCTGAACGAGTGCATTTTGAAAGCCACAGCGAATTTGGAGAGCTAGCAAAGTCATTCAACACCATGGCCAAAAAATTGGAGGAATACAACAACAGTAGCCTTGCGAGATTGATGATGGAGAAAGGACGGATAGAGACTCTCATTAATAATATGCACGACCCCGTAATTGGGTTAGATGAAAACTTAAAAGTGATTTTTGCCAATGAGGAAGCAGTGAAAGTTATTGGAATGAACATAGACAGTCTCATTGGGCATTCAACTCAAGAATTAGCTGTTAATAATGACCTTATAAGAACTTTGATTCAAGATTTAATGATCGAAGTAAATGATGGAAAACCTAAAGCGATAAAGATATTTTCCGATAATAGAGAAGGTTATTTTGAAAAAGAAACCTTGCACATATCAGTAGTGCCAACTGGAGAACAAAGTCATAAATTGGTTGGACACGTTATTATCTTAAGAGACATTACCGAGCATAAAGAGTTGGATTTTGCAAAAACAAATTTTATCTCGACAGTATCGCACGAGTTCAAAACTCCAATTGCCTCTATTGGGATGAGTTGCCAACTGCTAGAGAATAAGCAAGTGGGTGAGTTAAATGCGGAGCAAACTAGTTTGTTGGAGAGTATTAAGGACGACGCAGGCCGATTGTTGAAGATTACTGACGAGCTCTTGAATATGACGCAAGTGGAAAGTGGAAATATTCGGTTGAACATTTTGCCATGTGATTCTATGGAGATAGTGAACTCCGCGATTAATGCTAATAAGACACAGGCTGATCAAAAGAAAATTGAATTGACTGTTTTTTATCCCCAAAATTTGCCAAAAGTATGGGCTGATTGCGAAAAGACCTCTTGGGTTATGACAAACCTAATTTCTAATGCCATCAGGTATTCATATGACAATTCACATATCGAACTACGCCTGGAGGTCCTTGGCAATAAGCTTAGTTTTTTAGTGATAGACTCCGGACAAGGTATCGCTCCACAATACAAAGACAGGATTTTTGAGCGTTACTTTAGGGTACCGGGTACAAAAAAAGAGGGGACCGGCCTTGGTTTAGCCATTAGCAAGGAATTTATTGAAGCGCAAGGCGGTCATATTGATGTTGTTAGTGAATTTGGAACTGGAAGTACTTTTTCCATAACTTTGAATATTGCTGAGGTATAAATTTCATAAGTAAAGAATGAATATTGGCAAGGATTAATTTGTGTTGTCGACTAAGAAATTTGTCACAATCTTAAGCTATCTGTAATTTACTGAGTGACGAGTAGAACTAATTGTCTGTTGATGGATGCCAAGCTTGGAAAAAAATGTAGTTTCAAGTTGTCAATCAAAACTCAAATATGAGCCCATTCCTTAGAAATGTCTTGACCGTGCTCGCTGGCGTGCTCGCTGGCGGTATCATTAATATTGGAATCATCTTCCTAAGTGGTTACATAATCCCATTGCCCGCCGGAGCGGATGTAAGCACTATGGAAGGCTTGAAGGCAACAATGCATTTGTTGGAACCCAAGCATTTTATCATGCCATTTTTGGCTCACGCAATTGGCACTTTTTTCGGAGCCTTTATTGCTGCGAGGATCGCAAAGGAGCGCAAAATGCGATTCGCATACATTATTGGCTTATTCTTTCTAATAGGCGGCATAGCCAATGCGCTTATGTTGCCAGCCCCGATTTGGTATATTGGCTTGGATCTTATGCTTGCTTATATACCAATGGCATACCTGGCAGGAGATATGACTAAGAGATAGTCAGAATCCTCGATTTCAATAAGTAGCGAATGCAATGCTATTTAGCATCGTCATCTCAAGTTTAGCCTCCTTCATCTTCTACGATTTGTTTTTTGGAATACTAGATGTATTGGAGATTGAGAAGACGCAGTAGCCTTTATCCATTGTAATTGAGTATTAATAGTATTCAGGCGCTTCTGCTATTTCTCAAACCATGGTTTTTCCCCTATTTTTGACCCAATGGATATAAGTCTAAATAAGTATATCAGCGATACCGGCATTTGTAGTCGGAGGGAGGCCGATCGATTTGTCGAAGAGGGAAGGGTCATCTTAAATGGGAAACTTGCCCAAAAGGGTAACAGGGTCGTTGAAGGCGATGAGGTAATTCTGGACGGAAAGCTCCTGCCCAAGAATCCCGAAGCGGTATACTTGATGCTCAATAAACCTGTTGGAATCACTTGTACTACCGATCTCAAGGACAAGAGTAATCTGATTGATTTTGTAAAGTATCCACAGCGTATTTTCCCGATAGGTCGACTCGATAAGATGTCGGAAGGGCTAATATTTCTCACCAATGACGGTAATATAGTCAACAAGATATTGCGCGCTGGCAATGGTCACGAAAAGGAATATATTGTTACGACCGACAAGGCATTTGACCAAGAATTTCTTAGGCAAATGCGTTCAGGGGTGAGTATTCTCGGCGTGATGACCAAGCCATGTCAGGTCAAACAGGAAGGGGTCAAACGATTTCGCATTATACTGACCCAAGGCCTCAATCGTCAGATTAGGCGTATGTGCGAAGTATTGGGCTACCACGTGACTTCCCTTAAGCGGGTGCGGATCATGCATATTACCTTGGCTGGACTGCCTCCCGGCAAATGGCGATTGTTCAGTATTGAGGAAGTCGCATCTATTCACAAAATGCTAGAGAGCAGTAGCAAAACAGCGGATGTGGGTGAAATGGGGGAATAATTATTGGAAGGTCGCTTTGCTCCCAGTTCGGGAGAATATGGAGTTAAGGGAGAATCGGCAGAATTATCAATTTTCAATTGACCAATATCCTTTAACTTCTTCTTTCCAAATATTTCCTAAATTGAGATCATGAAACTAAAATTTTTCCTCCTCAGTTTCCTACTCTTATTCGCCAGGGACTGTGATTTTTATTCTACGAGTCTATGGTTCTTTCAGGAAGGAGGTGCGGATGGTGAAACAAATCCATTGACTAGTATTTTTGGATTTGGCTGGTATGGTCTGATTATTTCTAACGCCTTGATAATGGCGCTAATTATATACGCTTTTTATCGTTTCAGCTTCAGATATAGGCTAAAGTTGTTGACCAAGATTCCGAATAATGTCTGGGATTATGCATCAGAACTTTACTTCCATCAAAAAGGCAAATTGCACTTGCTTCTGTTTAGAGTTCCTGTTGAAAAAAAGACATACTATGCCCACTTAGGATATGTTTTTATTCGAGTTATTATTGTAGCTAGTTTTTTGGCTACTTTTCATAATTGCTGCCAATTCTATGATGTAGCATTTTACAATTTTTTCCGCGAGATTGTTAAGCGGCCTCTATTTGTGATTTACGGGCTTGTTCTCTTATCCTTTATCTTTTTTACGCTTCGATTGTGGAGTAGTGAATTCCAGCAGCAAAAAAGGGCTGAATCTTAAACTTCCCAAACTTCCCAAGGATCCCAAACATCATAAAATGCCCAAACTTTCCAAGCTCAATAAACTATTTATTTCTTTGAAGGACATAAAGGATCCTAAGGACATTTGTTTAGTCGAATTCAACGAAAATGGGTTGGGTAAATAGAAAGGGTCAACTTCCCTTAGGCATTGACTTCGCACACCTCACACCCCACACCGCACACCAGTTTTTGCATTTACTAACCCTGAACGTTATACTCTACAACTTTGGAAGCTTACCAAACTACTCAAACCTCTGTCACCATGAAGTCGATCTTTTCGATCATAATTCCACTTATCCTCCTTTTTTCTATTAGTTCCGTTTCCGCTCAGGTTCCGCGATTCAGCTATGAGAAATTTAGGAATGCCAATGGCGATAGTTTGCAGTATCGCTTTCTCTATCCCGACAATAGCATCAATCAGAAATATCCATTGGTGATCTTCCTTCATGGCTCAGGCGAAAATGGAACTGACAATGAAGCACAACTTAAATGGGGAGTGATGAATTTTGCGAGTGAAGAGAATATGAAGATGCACCCGGCATTTGTAATCGCACCGCAGTGTCCACCTGATATGGAATGGGCCAATGCCAATTACGCCAAAGATGGAAAAGTGATGAATATTGATAAGCCCAGTAAGACTGGAGCAATAGTGATGGAACTCATCAAAGACCTTAGCAAGAGATTTCCAGTAGATACTAATCGCATATACATCACTGGTCTGTCCTCTGGGGGTCATGGGACATTCGACCTCATTATACGATATCCAAATACATTTGCCGCAGCGGTGCCAGTCTGTGGCTCAGGCGATATTTCCAAAGCATCAAGTATTGCGCATATTCCAATCTGGATATTCCATGGAGCAGAAGACCCAAGTGTAAATCCTGAGTACTCTCGCAAGATGGTTGAAGCATTGGCAAAAGCCGGAGGATTCCCTGGATACACGCAGTATCCTGCAATAGGGCATTTCTGTTGGCTCGCTGCCTATAGCGATCCTATGATGATGAATTGGCTGTTTAGCCAGCACAAATGATGCGGAACTAATTTGCCAAATTTCGCATTTAACAGAAAATCGATCCTGATAATTCCCCAATTTTCCAAGATTGCCGAAGCACGAGCTATGACAAAACATGTCGAGTACGAAAAAATGCCCAAGAACCTAAAGAACTTGTGGCTGAGCGAACAGTCCACACAGGCACTGAGCAAAATGAAATGGGCCGTCACAGAGAAAGTGCAGGAGGCAAATTTTAGCTTCATTTATCAAAACAGAAAACTGCTATTTGCCAAATGGAAGGAATACTTGGAGTGGAATGAAGATTTCTTTGGATTTCAGGGAGTAGTTGCCAAGTTTGAGGAGAATGTTCGGCAATTATTCGAACAATTAGGTCGGGAAATAAGAGCTGATAATTATCATTTTCGCTGAACTGGAGGCTCATGCAATGATTCAAGCTATCCAGACAAATTGCAGAATTTGTGATGCAACCTTGACAATTTTCATTTGATCGGCAACTAAGCAAGAGTTTATTTCTTTATCATTTCTTTAGATGTTGATACCTACCTTAGCATAAGCAGATTCCATTTAGCATTGAAGTTTTCCAGCACAAGAAATTATCCCCTTAGCACTCAATTCCTTATCAGCATCGTAGGGGTATTGCTAGTTAGTGCTATTTGTTTTTACTCAACTGAACTCATAGGGTATCGGATTGTATCAATGATATTGCTGATTACTGTCTCGCTAATCGCCATGTTGTTTGAGATATTGCCGGTGCTCGTGGCGGCCGTAGTCAGTGCTGTGATCTGGAATTTCTTTTTCATTCCGCCACTATTCACCTTTCATATTAGCAATGCTGAGGACTTATTGATATTCCTCCTTTATTTTTCAATTGCGCTTGTAAATACTGTATTGACTTTTAAGATACGCAAAGAAGAAACTAAGGCTCGTGATAAGGAAGAAAGGGAGAATACCATCAAATTGTACAATACACTTCTAAATTCGCTTTCGCATGAACTTCGAACGCCAATATCAACAATACTCGGTGCAGTAGACATGTTGAAAGAAAGTAAAGAAGCACTAAGTACTCATCAACAGGAGGAATTGCTCGTCGAAATCGATATTGCCAGCATGCGTCTCAATCGTCAAGTAGAGAATCTGCTTAGTATGAGTCGGCTGGAAAGTGGAATGCTAAAACCCAAATATGAATGGTGCGATCTAAATGAATTGATACATTCGCTGATTCAAAAAGCCGAAAATGGAGCTGAACGCAGAATTCATTTTCTTGTAAATGACAATTTGCCTTTATTTAAGTTGGATGAAGGTCTAGTAGAGCAGATAATTCATAACCTACTGCATAATGCCTTGTTGTATACCCCGGATACAAGCAGAATCGATATTGAAGTACTACATGAGGAAGAAGCTTGTATCATAACAGTATCTGATAATGGTATGGGATTTTCAGCGCTGGAAACCTCTTTGGTATTTGACAAATTTTACCGATTACCACATTCCAGGCCTGGTGGCAGTGGACTGGGATTGTCCATTGTTAAAGGATTTGTTGAAGCGCTTGATGGAAAAGTAAAATTGGAAAATAATGAAAGAGGAGGCGCAAAATTTACAGTCGAAATTCCGGCTGAAACTTCTTACATCAGCAATTTGAAAAATGAGTAAGGCAGAGATACTAATAATCGACGACGAACCACAGATTCGCAAATTGCTTGAGATAAATCTCGAGAGCAACGGATACAAAGTCTGGCAAGCGTCGACTGGTGCGGAGGGAATCATTATGGCTGCCAATCATCCACCAGAGCTAATTTTGCTCGATATAGGGCTGCCCGATAGGAGCGGTCATGAAATACTGAAGGAGTTGCGTAACTGGTACAACAAGGCAATCATCATACTATCAGTGCAGAGTGCCGAAAAGGACATAGTGGATGCGCTTGACAATGGAGCTACCGATTTCCTCAGTAAACCATTTCGTTCCGCAGAATTGATGGCCAGAATTAGATCGGCGATACGTCGAAATCAAAGTCCCAACGAAAACGGCCTTCTAGAGTTTGGAGATTTACAGATTGATCTGCCAGGACGGACAGTTTTGAAGAATCAAGCAATGATAAAATTGACCTCCACGGAATTCAATTTATTAGCCCTCTTTGCCAAGAATGAAGGCCGTGTGCTGACTCATCAATTTATACTTAAGGAAATATGGGGACTCGGCTCCCAGTTGGAAACCCAGTATTTGCGAGTGTTTGTCGGCACGATTCGCAAGAAGATTGAAGACAATCCCAATCAACCTAAGCACATAACTACTGAGAGTGGCGTAGGTTATCGATTTTGCTAAATGCGACTATTCTTTATATTTTCTTTATATCATCAACTCATAGTTTTACTTTTTGCCGATAAGATCGTCGACAACTTTGATCCTTCAATACCGGATCAATGGATAGCCCACACAAAGGAATAGTAAATAAAGTAACTGCCGCCTCACTGCTAGTCGCGTTGGGGATCATATATGGCGATATAGGAACAAGCCCACTCTATGTATTGAAGGCAATTATCGGCGACAGGCCGATTGACCAAGCTCTGGTATACGGAGGGATTTCATGTGTATTCTGGACCATTACATTTCAGACGACATTCAAGTACATCTATCTGACTCTTCAGGCTGACAACCGTGGAGAAGGAGGGATATTCTCACTTTATGCCTTGGTACGGCGGTATGGGAAATATTTAGTGATTCCAACTATAATCGGTGCCTCTACTTTGCTGGCTGATGGTATTATCACTCCGCCGATCTCAGTTGCTTCGGCAGTGGAAGGATTGTCTAATATCAGTGGCTTGGAGCATATTCCTACGGTCCCGATTGTCATTTTTATTATATCTGGATTGTTCTTTTTTCAACGATTTGGATCGCACAAAGTGGGAACTACCTTCGGGCCAGCCATGCTGATTTGGTTTGGTATGTTAGCAGTGCTTGGCATTTCTCAAATAGTTCAATTTCCTCAGATTATCGGCGCCTTGAATCCGATGTATGCCTTTCATTTCCTCAGAGACTATCCTGGAGGATTTGTATTGTTAGGCGCTGTGTTTTTGGCCACTACCGGTGCTGAGGCGCTGTATTCGGACTTGGGACACTGCGGTAGGAAGAATATCAGAATTACATGGGTGATGGTAAAGACCTGCTTGCTACTAAATTACCTTGGGCAGGCGGCATGGCTTATGAACCTTGGTGATGGAAATTTGCTTGAATCGCGCAACCCATTTTTTGAAATCATGCCCCATTGGTTCCTTATCCCTGGTATCATAATAGCAACATGCGCAGCTATTATTGCATCGCAAGCGTTAATTAGCGGCAGTTATACATTGATTAATGAGGCGATGAACATGAATTTTTGGCCTAGAGTCACGGTACGTCAGCCATCAGAAATCAAGGGCCAAATTTACATACCAAGCGTCAATATCATTTTGTGGATTGGTTGTGTATTGATGGTTTTGCATTTTCAAAATTCATCAGCCATGGAAGCAGCATATGGTCTCGCCATTACGCTTACGATGATGGTGACGACCTATTTGCTTACTTATTTCCTGTTTTTCAAGTTGAAATGGAATAAAATCCTAGTATCTATTCTAATGTTTTTATTTGCTAGCATCGAGATTTCTTTTTTCATCGCCAATATTCACAAATTTCCAGAGGGAGGTTACATTACCATTTTGATTTCTTCCTTTTTTATTTTCATTATGTATTCCGTGTATTCCGGAAGGAAAATCAGCAACAGGTTAACCAAATTTGTGGATTTGGGCCGATATGTTGATGACATAAAAGAATTGAGTGAAAATCAGGCGATACCAAATTTTGCGACACATCTGGTATACCTCACAAAGGCCAACAACCGTCACGAAACGGAAGAAAAGATAATCAAATCAATATTTGCAAAAAATCCAAAACGCGCTGATGTTTATTGGTTTGTACATATACACCGCACCAATGAGCCATATACTTTGACCTACGACGTATCTGAGCTAGTTGATGACGTAGTGATCAAAGTCAATATCAATGTGGGATTCAGGGTGCAGCCTCGAACAGAATTGTATTTCAAGAAGATTGTTAGCGAATTGATTTCCAATAAAGAATTGAATATGCACATTCGTCCGGACGGCTCTACAAAATACAATACACAGCCTGATCTTAAATTTGTAGTACTTGAAAAATTCCTTTCAGTCGAAAATGAATTTAACCTTCGCGAAGGCATTTTGTTGAACACTTTCTTTCTGCTAAAGAGACTTGGCCTCAGTGATGAAATAGCCTTTGGCCTTGACAAAAGCGACGTTGTGATTGAGCATGTCCCTTTGATCTATCAACCAGTCACCACGATCGAACTAGTAAGGGTCAAAAACGGAGAAAATCTCCACAAATCATGAAGCAAGAGCTTTCGAGGCTTTTTATCATTGAGATGAAAAGTGAAACAGAGCTACATAATGTATTGACAAATGATCCGAGAACAAGGCTCCTAAAGATTTGGAACAGATATGTTGGTATTTGAGACTGGTGAAATAATAGCACAGGAAGATATGTGAAAGATCTTGCCGGAGCAAGACCAAAGTACAATCGAAGTCGAAGTAACGAGACGCTGGCCCATAATTTGGAGTCTTAGATTTATCCATATAGGCTTTCCATGCATTTTTGATAGATCTGCACCTTGGGAAATTTTACTTTGCTGAAGATTCCCTATCATATTTGCTTTTTGTTTTAGCTTTGTTAACAAGGACTATTTACCAATACCCATTCCGATATTTACGTGTGAGCATCTTAGCGCTTTGGACCTAGAATTGAAGCAAAAAGGCATTAAGGAGACATTTAGGGGGCAGGCTTGGTCTGACAATTGCGTTGGATGGGTGTACTATGATTGCCAATTGGATTTGGCGAAAATTCGCATCAGAAACCATTTCCCATCATTCGTGGTGGATCAGGTAAATGACGATAATAAATCGGGTATGGAAATGGGATTCTTTTGCCAAGAGTGCAAGGATGCAATCTTCGGATTGCACCCCGATCAGGCATCAAACAAGCAACTTATTATATGAAAATATAGCAAATGGAACATGTAAAACCTGAAGACCTAAGCTTGGAGCAATTGCTCGAAAAAGCATCGACTGAAGCTGCCTACAGACCTGAATTCTATAAGCGGCTGTTAGATGAAGCATTGGTCGTCATCACAATGGATTCTCATATCGAAGATGGGGAACATACTTTGGATGAACAAAGCCCTGTAAATATTGCAACTTTTGAAGATGGCAAAATGCCAATTTTTACTTCTACAGACAGAATTTTCGATAAAGGAATAGTGACAGAAGAGGTCCAGATCTTGCAATTGAGAGGACAGTCCCTTTTTGAAATGGCCAGAGGAGCTTCCTTTGTACTCAATCCATATTCGGATTTCGGCAAAGAAATGCTTCCCGACGAAGTTGAGCGAATGCTTGATGGAACAATATTCTCTGATGGAGGGCATGAGATTACATTGAAAGAAGAAACTCAAGTGCTCATGGGGCAGCCTGCAAATTATCCTACCGTCATGGTCAATTCTCTATGCACTTTGTATGCTGGCAAACCTAATGTCAATGCTGCTTATCTCGCATGGATAGACAATCCCGCATCTGGAACTAGTCCACATTTGATTATTGGCCTCGATGCTACAGGTGATTTTGTTAGCCTTAGTCAGGAAACGGGATTTGTGGCACGAGAAGTTCTGGGTAAAGATGAAATTATTGATATCATTCAGGTGGATGATAAGGGAGGCATTAGTGACTATTTTATCAATAGTACAAAAGCATTTTATACTAGATCCTAGCCCCATATTCTGCAATGATTGAAAACATCCAAATACTGTCCACTGAAATACTCTCTGATCGATGGTCAATTCTCAAGGACATCAATTACCAATACCAAAAGGATGGTTCTAGTCCGCAGACGCAGAGTAGGGTCGTGTATGATCGTGGAGATGGGGCAGCCATTTTGCTGTACAGCAGGTCCCGAAATACGGTAATCCTCACACGGCAATTTCGCTTACCTACTTATATCAATGGAAATGCATCTGGCATGTTGCTTGAAGTCTGTGCAGGAATGTTAGACAATGATAATCCGGAAACATGTATTCGGCGAGAAACTGAGGAGGAAACAGGATACCGTTTGAAGGGAGTAAAGAAGGCATTTGAAACATATATGTCCCCAGGCTCTATGACTGAAATACTTCATTGCTTTGTCGCTGAATACGATCTGAGTATGAAAGTATCAGCAGGAGGCGGTCTTAAAGAAGAAGAGGAAAATATTGAAGTGCTTGAAATGGACGTTGAAGAAGTAATGGAGCTGCTAGTGGCTGGGGAAATTAGAGATGCCAAGACCATCATGTTGTTGCAATATGCTAGACTCAATCAGCTGATTTAGTTGCCGATTTCGCGTTTGATTTATGCCATAAAATGAAAGAAATGTGGAAATTATTGTTGCTTATTTTAATGCCTTTGGTCAGTATTGCGCAAATGAGTTTTGACCAATATCCTGTGTATTCTGGCGACGATCTGGGCCTAAAATACAGCGCTAAAAAGAGCGTTTTCAAGGTTTGGGCTCCAGAAGCAAGTCAGGTAGTATTAAGGCTTTACAAGGAAGGTCAAGGCGGTGTGGCCATCGATTCTGTCTCATTGACCAAGTCGATCAACGGCACATGGCAGGCTGTCATAACGAGAGATATCAAGAATAGTTTTTACACATTCCAGGTCGAGCAGGCAGGCAAATGGCTACTCGAAAGCCCAGATATTTATGCTAAAGCTGTTGGTGTAAATGGTATTAGAGGCATGGTCATTGATCTAGCTGACACTAATCCTATGGATTGGAAAAAAGACAAAAGACCAGCTTTGAAGCAGCCGACAGATATAGTTTTGTATGAATCTCATGTTCGTGATTTGTCGATGAGTAAGAATTCAGGCATCAAGGAGAAAGGCAAATACCTTGGCGTAGTAGCCTCTGGTACGAGAGGCCCAGGTGGAGTTGCTACGGGCATGGATCATCTCAAAGAATTGGGAATTACTCATTTGCATTTGCTACCCACATTTGATTTTAATTCAGTGGATGAATCCAAACCTGAATTGAATACCTATAACTGGGGATATGATCCATTGAATTACAATGTGCCAGAAGGCTCTTATTCGAGCAATCCGTATGATGGCAAAGTGCGCATTAAGGAATTCAAGCAAATGGTGCAGACGCTTCATGCCAATGGTATAAGGGTGATCTTGGATGTAGTCTACAATCACACCTCTAATAAAGAGTCCTATTTCAATCAGTTCGCACCAGAATATTATTACAGATTAAGGGAGGATGGATCATATTCCGATGCATCAGGATGTGGGAACGAAACTGCTTCGGAGCGTGCCATGATGCGAAAATTCATGCTAGAATCCGTAGCCTATTGGGTCAAAGAATATCATGTCGATGGTTTCAGATTTGATCTGATGGGTGTGCATGATATTGTTACGATGAATGAGATAAGTGATGCGCTACACAAGATCGACCCTACGATATTTATCTATGGCGAAGGCTGGACTGCAGGAGGAACGCCATTGGCGGAGGACTTGAGAGCGGTCAAAAAGAATACGAGCCAGCTAAAACGCATTGCTGCTTTCAATGATGACATACGCGATGGACTGCATGGTCCCTACAACAAAGTGGAAGAAAAAGGCTTTGTAAGTGGTAAATTAGGAACTGCCGAGAGTGTAAAATTTGGAATTGTCGCTGCCACACATCATCCGCAAATCGATTATTCTGCAGTCAATTATTCCAAAGCTTCTTGGGCCAAAGAGCCATTTCAATGTATCAATTATGTCTCATGTCATGACGACAACACCTTATTTGATCGCCTCAAAATTGGCAACCCCGAGGCCACAGAAGCGGATCTGATCAAAATGGATCGATTGAGTCAGACTATTGTACTGACATCGCAGGGAGTTCCCTTTATTCATTCAGGTGCCGAACTATTGCGCAGCAAACGTGGCATAGCAAATTCATACAATCAGCCAGATTCAATCAATCAAATTGATTGGAGTAGAAAAGGCAAGTACAATAAAGTATTTAAGTATTACCAGTCCCTCATCAAATTGCGCAATGCACATCCCGCATTCCGGATGCCAAACACCAAGATGATCCAAGATAAGTTGCAATTCATCCCGACGGATGATCCCTTGTTGATCATGTATCAGCTCAAGGACAATGCAAATGGAGATAGCTGGAAAGATATTTTGCTGCTATTCAATGGCGATGTTAAGGACAAGAAAATTGCGCTACCTGAAGGCAAATGGATGTTGGTCGCTGATGGCATCATTATCAAGGAATCGGGCATAAAGCCTCTTGCAAATTCGGTTAATTTACCAGCGACAACGGGGTTGATTTTGTATAGGATGGAAGGAAAGTAAGTTGATGAAGTCGCTGCGCTCTGTTTAGTTGTTTAGTCGCTTAGTTGTTTAGCCGAAAAAGGCGTTGAGCGCCGATGATTTGATGATTCGATGATTTGATGAGGGTTGGTGCGCGACGATGATTTGTTGATTTGTGTATTTGTTGATTTGACAGCCGCTTCGCACTGTTTAGTCGCTTAGTCGTTTAGTTGTTTAGTTGACTCAATCCTGAATTTTCCAGCACCTAAGACCCAACACCTAACGCCATTTATTGAAAGTCGAGGCGCTCCGATGATTTGATGAGTCGATGATTTGATGAGTCGAAGCAATCGAATTTGGCTGTTTCCATAGGCCTTAGGCCATATGCCTTACGCCTTTCTATTTTGATGATTTGATGATCTGATGGAATGATACCCATTTTTCCAAAACCTAACACCTAGCACCCAAGACCAATTCTTGAAAGTCGCTTCGCTCCGATGATTTGTTGATTTGTGTATTTGTTGATTTGACAGTCGCTTCGCTCCGTTTAGTTGCTTAGTCGATTAGTCGAGGCAAGCCTATTTGGCGGTTTCCATAGGCCCTGCGCCATACGACTTAAGCCTTTTTTTCGCACACCCCACACCCCACACCAATTCTTGAAAGTCGCTTCGCGACGATGATTTGTTGATTTGTGTATTTGTTGATTTGACAGTCGCTTCGCTCCGTTTAGTTGTTTAGTCGTTTAGTTGTTTAGTCGAAGGTCGCTGCGCTCCCCGTTTAGGGAGAATCAGGAGAATCTGGAGTTTTGGGAGCACCTCATTGACTGCGGATTATGCCCACCGCTGCGCAATTATGATAAGTTACGGATAGGCGCGTAAGATCTTATGCGCGCGCTACCAACCAATATCACATAGAGATGTCGAATGTAAAAAATGCCTCAAACGATTTGCATAATCGTATTAACAATGCAGAATGGGCAATCCCTCGCGGTTGCAACAGTTAAAAGGAGCTTTTTTCTCTAAACTCTCAACCCTAAACTCTGAACTTTTCTAACGCCCAACGCCCAACGCCTCTTTTGATGATGTGATGAGTCGATGATTTGATGAGGGTCGCTGCGCTCTGTTTAGTTGTTTAGTCGCTTAGTTGTTTAGTCGAAGGTCGCTGCGCTCCCCATTTAGGGGGAATCACGAGAATCTGGAGTTTTGGGAGCACCTCATTGACCGCGGATTATGCCCACCGCTGCGCAATTATGATAAGTTACGGGTAGGCGCATAAGATCTTATGCGCGCGCTACCAACCAATATCTTTATGAGGAATCAAATGTTGATCAGATACGAGGTAGAGACAATGGCCTGCCTTGTCTCGCTCGATGCCAATTGCATCACGATTATAGATTAGGAAAGTCCCGGCGCTCTTTTTTGATGATTTGATGAGTCGATGATTTGATGAGAAGAAAGTCGCTGCGCTCC
>JBDSUZ010000273.1:0-3119 GCA_039927395.1 Saprospiraceae bacterium
AAAAGGGTTGCATGATAATCCCTGCGCGTCAACTTATACTGTATTCAAATACTTTGTAGCGGTAATGCATGCCTTACCGCTGGGAATATTGGAAAGAAGTAGAACAAACTCGCGACCTCCGTTGCATACCATTTCCAAATTTTCATTTTTCGAAATCGAACAAATCTATATCTTACATATATGAGCAAAAGCGAAATAACAGAAGTTCGATTAGCGGAATTGCCTAAGGACGTCGATCATATCAAGAAACTGTGGTTTGATTACCTAAGCTGGGGTAATGGCGAGATGCAAAGATTGTATGGAGCACATCCACATTCTCCGGCGGAAACTGTTGAAAGCGACTTTAACAATATTTCGAAATTTCAAGCGCCTGATGGCGCTTTGTTGCTTGGATTTAATGGAGATGATGTATGTGGAATAGGGTGCTATCGCCGCATAGGGGATGACACTGCTGAGATTAAGAGGATGTACGTCAACCCATCATTTCGCGGCATAGGCGCGGGCAGAGTCATGGTCCAACACCTATTGGCCTCAGCTAGACAAGCCGGCTACAAGAAGATTCGTTTAGACACAATCAAGTTTATGTTTGTCGCCCATGCACTATATAAAAGTATGGGATTCAGGGAAATAGACGCTTATCCGGAGAGCGAAATTCCGGAGCAATTCAGGCCATATCTTTTGTTTATGGAGCTCGATTTGTAGCATTTTCTTGTTATTTGGCCGAACAATTTAAATTTCAGCTTGTTTTTATGTGATTAGCATCTCATCACGATGCTTGCATTGTATAAGCTACTTACTTTTATTTAATTCAAGGTTAAAATACTCAGGTCATGAAATCTCATATTGAATTTCTCAACCCGGAAGGATTGTTGACGAATCCAGCCTTTTCTCAGATTGCCATTACCAAGGGAAATGGTAACACAATCTATATTGGCGGTCAAAATGCCATCACCAAAGATTTTGAGATAATTGGAAAAGGTGACATAGCAAAGCAGACTGAATACATCTTGAAGAACATCGAGATCTGCTTGAAAGCTTGCAATGCCAGTCTGGATGACCTATTCAAATTGACCATTTATATTGTGCAGGGTCAGGACATCAGGAAGGGTTTTGAGGGTGCCAAGAGTTTTCTGCAAAAATTGAGCAATCCACCAGTAATTACTGGAATTGTGGTCGCAGGCCTGGCAAATCCTGATTATCTGGTTGAGATTGAGGCTGTTGTTCCGAATTGTGCTTTTTACGGGGGCATTTTTTTGTAAACCGCAAAATTTTTACTTACCTTTTGCGGTACTAACGTGATCCGGTATTAAATGATCTTGTCCTTTGGAGACTCAGAAACGGAAAAAATCTGGCTTGGCGAATTTTCGGCACAACTTCCCACTGCCATACAAAGCATTGCAAGGCGAAAGCTTAGGATGTTGAATAGTTCCCAGTTTCTAAATGATCTAAGAATTCCTCCGGGAAATCGGCTTGAGAAGTTGTATGGCCATTTAATTGGATTACACAGTATAAGGATAAACCAGCAATGGCGCATTGTCTTTCAATGGTACAATGGAAATGCATTGAAAGTAACAATAATCGATTACCATTAAATACCAAAAGAATGCAACTCATCAAAAACATTCACCCAGGTGAAATATTGAAAGAAGAATTTCTTGTGCCTCTTCAAATTTCAACATACCGGCTTTCAAAAGAAACATTCATGCCACAAACACGAATTTCTGAAATCTTGAAAGGTAATCGCAGAATAACTGCCGACACTGCTTTAAGGCTTTCCAAGTATTTCGGAACCAGCGCTAGATTTTGGCTTGGATTGCAGGTCGATTATGATCTTGAAGAAGTTAGTAGAAGTCGCATGAAAGAAATAGATGAAATAAAAATGATTGTGAAAGAAACTGGTATTTAGTGTTTGATTAGTCAAGACTATTAGTAATTAGCAAAATTTGACCGCCTGGATAAGTAAATTCAAAAACCGTATCGTTGCTATTTAGTGGAGAAAGAACTCTGATTTTACATCGTTCGGATTTATTATCCAGGCATTCTAGGGTAATCACTGTAACATTTAGTTCAGTTACCTCAGGTGGGAATTCTTTTAGTATATCATATCTTAATGGTATCTCGGCTTGATATAATAGAATTGAATATTGATCCATCTTCCATACAACGAGCGATTTCTCTCTTTCTATAGTAGTCCATGCTAAATAGCCTTCTAGTTCCTTGCTGTCAGGGTCTATTTTTCTGCTCTTAATAGCATATGCTCTATATTTCATGGTCTGGCTCCAACCGGATGAGCATAAAGTGCAGAATATTAAGGACAGGAAGAATTTTTTCATTAGCAAGATATCAACTTTTAGTGCCTTAGTCATTTATTAAGCCCAAACTAGTGGTTTGTATCAAAACTTGAAATGTCGGATATGTTAACTCGAAAATTGCTTCATTGCTGTAGGTCGTTGAAATCATTCTGATTTTACAACGATCAGATTTTTCATCCAAACATTCAAGTCTAATTACGGATTTATGTAATTCGTTAACTTCTGGTAAGTACTCTTTTATTATGTCGTATCTTATGGGCTCTTCGTCATCATATATCAGGATGGCATACTTGTCCATATTCCATATTACTAGTGATTTTATTTTGCTGGCGGGACTCCACGGTAAATAACCGTCAAAACTAGCACTATCTTTATTTCGTACTCTACTTTTTATTGAAGAAGCTTTAAACCTTAGAGTTTGAGCCCAACAGGAAGTACAAAGAATCAACGTGATTAAAGTGCAGAAGATTTTTTTCATTCTATGACGAATGCTTTAAAGCGGGTTTAAATCGTGAGATTCATCTAAATTTTGATTTGATTATCTCTATGTAGTTTACTCATTTTTCAAAGAAGTAAATATTGACTCTCCCTGTGAATATAGTTTGCTGGGTTGCAAGGTCAATATTTAGCTCCTTCTCAAATATGATTAATTCACTATCTGTCAATTTTACTATTTCGGCAATTTTGCTTGGTCTGTCGGCGGCAAAGCTACTTTCAGTGTAGTATGTAAGTATTTTGTAATCTACAAGCCTGAATAGGAATTTTTGGGAATCTGTACTGTTTGTTGCACCGTATGCAACGTAACCC
>JBDSUZ010000274.1:0-3081 GCA_039927395.1 Saprospiraceae bacterium
TCAAGAAAAGTGAAGCCTAACAGCTTGTTTTTTGCGATTAGAGGCTTTGCACAGGATGGACATCAATACATTGATCGCGCCATTGCGATGCAGGCAGGCATGATCGTTTGCGAACAATTGCCAACGATTATCCAGGAAGGCATCACCTACGTAAAAGTACAAAGTGCTTCGAAGGCCGCCGGTCAAATGGCTAGCTCATGGTACGATCATCCATCCAGGAAACTAAAACTGGTTGGTATCACCGGGACGAATGGAAAGACGACAACGGTAACATTGCTGCATCAATTGATGCAGGCATTGCAGAAGCCAAGTGGTCTGCTATCAACGATAGAAAACAAGATTCAGGACGAGGTATTTGAAGCAACTCATACTACTCCTGATGCGATCAGGCTCAATGCGTTGCTTGCAGAAATGGCAGAAAAAGGATGTGAATATGCCTTCATGGAAGTCAGTTCACATGCCGCCGATCAGGAGAGGATAGCTGGTTTGAGATTTACAGGGGGAGTATTTACGAATATCACCCATGATCATCTCGATTACCACGGAGATTTCAAATCCTACCTCTATGCAAAGAAGAAGTTCTTTGATGACTTACCTGAGTCGGCATTTGCGCTGAGCAATCTCGATGACAAAAATGGGAATGTGATCGTACAAAATACCAAAGCTGCAGTCAAGACCTACAGCTTAAGAAGTACGGCCACATTTCGAGGAAAGGTCTCGGCAAATACTCTACAAGGTTTGATTATTCAACTAGATGGGGTGGAAGTGCACACGAGGTTGGTTGGACAATTCAACGCTTACAATTTGCTAACTGCTTACGCAGTGGCAAGTTTGTTGGGAGTCGAAAAAGAAGAAATCCTGTTGCAACTGAGCAATATTCAGGCGGCAAGGGGAAGATTTGAAACGGTCATTTGTGATAAAGAATCCAAATTGGCAATTGTCGATTACGCACATACGCCAGACGCACTTGAAAAAGTGTTGATGACGATCCGCGAAATCCGCAAGCAAGGGCAAAGGATAGTTACAGTGGTTGGTTGCGGCGGTGACCGCGATAAGACCAAGCGCCCATTGATGGGCAAGATCGGGGCTAAGCTGAGCGATCAGTTGATCCTTACCTCTGACAACCCCAGGACTGAGGATCCTGTAGTGATTTTAGAAGGAATGCTGTCGGGCATCGATGCAGAATATCGCAAGAAAACGCTGATGATCATCGATCGAAAGGAAGCTATCCGCACAGCCTGTATGTTGGCACAGACAGGCGATATCATACTGATTGCAGGCAAAGGCCATGAGACATATCAGGAGATACAAGGGCTGCGGTATCCATTTGACGACCGACAGCTATTAATAGACACGCTGTGTATTTAGTATATAGAGCAAAGAAGTAGGTTCTATTTTTTCATTCTCAGGTTGGTTCTTAACAGTGGCAGCGGGGAGGGTTAGAATTAGTTCAAAAGGTTCAGGAACTAGTTAAAAACGCCCTGCTGTCATCTGTTATATGAGATGAAAAGCAGAATCAGAACAAAAAAGGTAAAGGAACTCATGTTATATCACTTATTCGACAATCTCAATAAGTATTACGATATCCCTGGGGCGCGATTGTTTCAATACATCACGTTCCGGGCCGGGTTCGCCATGGTTTTATCTTTGATGATTGCAGTGGGTTTAGGTGATCGTATCATCAAATACCTCCGCAAATTGCAGATCGGCGAAACCGTAAGGGATCTCGGTCTTGAGGGCCAGAAGGAAAAAGAGGGAACTCCTACGATGGGAGGAATCATCATGATCCTGGCTATCCTCATTCCTACATTATTATTGGCCAATCTGAACAATGTCTATATCCAATTGATGATCGTCGTCACGATCTGGATGGGACTTATTGGATTTTTGGATGATTACATCAAGGTTTTCCGCAAGAATAAACAAGGCTTAAAGTCGATCTTCAAAATATTTGGTCAGGTCAGCTTAGGCCTTATCGTCGGCTTGACGATGTTGAATAGCGATCAGGTAGTGGTTCGGATGGATCCAACTGAAGCCTCAAGAAATCATTATCGAGTCGTTCAGCAAATTCTTGCGGAGGACATCCATCACAGAGGTCAGTCCAAGGAAATGGTGTATGTCAAATCGACGCTCACTAATGTGCCATTTCTCAAAGGCAATCGCTTTGATTATGCCAGGATTTCAGAATGGTTTGGCGACAATGCTGGAAAATTTACTGCCCTGATATTCATCCTTGCGGTAATATTTATCGTTACGGCTGTATCCAATGGATCCAACCTTACTGATGGGATCGACGGCTTGGCGGGCGGTTCGGCTGCTATTATCGGCGGCGTTTTGGGCGTCCTTGCATATGTATCGGGCAACTCAGTAATAGCGGATTATCTCGACATATTTTACCTGCCATTCACAGGTGAAATGGTTGTGTTTATAGCCTCATTCCTTGGAGCATGTATCGGTTTCCTATGGTACAATGCCTATCCGGCAAGAGTATTCATGGGTGATACTGGAAGTCTAATGATTGGAGGTGTAATCGCAGCTTTGGCAATCATTTTGCGCAAAGAGCTTTTACTACCTGGTTTATGCGGAATATTCTTTGTTGAGACCATTTCAGTCATGATGCAAGTCTCTTGGTTCAAATACACCAAAAGACGTTTTGGAGCGGGCAGAAGGATTTTCCTAATGTCACCGCTTCATCACCATTTTCAGAAGTTGGGAATCCATGAGTCTAAGATCGTTACTCGATTTTGGATCGTAGGCATTTTCCTGGCTGTTTCCACCATCATCACACTCAAAATACGATAAGCTATGAAACAGCGGATTAGTATACTGGGTGCAGCTGAGAGTGGAATTGGTGCTGCTATATTGGCTCAAAAACTAGGCATGGAAATCCTGGTTTCTGATGCTAGCGCAATTGCTCCAAAATTTAAAGCAATACTGCTGGAAAATGGAATACCATTCGAAGAGAATGGCCACACTCTAGACAACATAGTCGCTGCAGATTTTGTAGTGAAAAGTCCCGGAATACCTGAGAATGCCTCAATTGTCAATCAAATACGCGAGCAAGGGATAGAAATCATCTCT
>JBDSUZ010000275.1:0-2071 GCA_039927395.1 Saprospiraceae bacterium
TATATGAAGAACAAGTCCTTGTTAATTACAAATGGCGCTGTACGAACAATACTTTTTCCGGATGAACTAGCGCTGCAATTTAAAGGCTTAATTGCCCTGACAATTCAAGGATCTGTGCATGAGAAGCAATTGATTTATATTAAAAAAACTTATCTGCCTGATCTTGTCATCGAGTATCGAAAAGATCCATTGACGATGCTTAGGGAAATTGTAGCTCATAAAGAATACTTTTGCTATACCGACATTGCCACCTACTGGTCATTTCTGAGGCTCAACCAAAATGTTACTGTCAAATCGCATAACTCATTGATGTTGGAAACTGAATATTTTGGTTTAATTCTTCCAAAAGGGTCCAAAATGACTTCATTGTGGAATGAATTTTTTGAATCAGGCCTAGGATTCAGCAATACCACAGCATACACACAGATCCTTGAGAAACATCTAGGGCCGAAAGTTGCCAAAGTAGTTGAATTGGGTTTCTAGTATGACTCTAGGGGATAGATTTGATATTTCATGTTTGTAGGGAAAATGTTATATCCGACAAATTAATGGCCTATGTATGTAACAAAAGCATTTTAATTGGTGTTAAGCTTTGAGTACCATTTAATTTCTAAATACCCAATACAACCACAATGGACAAGAAGAAAAAAGAAATCGAAGACAAGATTGCAAAAGCTCAGGCGAAGCTGAAAAGCATCAAAGATGAGGCTAAGAAAATAAGCGATAAAGCAGCTGAGAAGGAGGGCGAATGGAGCGACAAGGCAAAGGCCAGGTTCGCCGAACTAAGAGCTGAGGCCGAAGAAGTTCTAGGAAATGTCACCAACGCTGCATCTGAGCAGTTTGGTCATCTAAAAGACAAAGCCGGCGACTGGGCTGAAGCAGCAAAAGAAAAGGGAGGTGATTTCTCCGAATTCGCAGCCGAGAAACTTCATGCAGCAAAGGTGGAAGCAGAATCGCTTCTTTCAGATCTAAAAGAAAAAGCTACACCTTGGACTGAGAAATTTGAAGGTTTTGCCGAATCAGCAATTGGCAAAATTAAAGGCTTTTTCAGCGGCAAAGACGATAAGGCCAAGAAGCCAGCAGCGAATGCCAGCGCGAAAGCTAAGCCCGCAGCTAAAGCAAAAGTAGCACCAAAGGCAAAACCAGCACCTGCAGCTAAGCCCAAGGCTGCAGCTAAACCTGCTACAGCTACTAAAGCCACTGCTGCGAAACCAAAAGCTGCTGCAAAAGCGGCTCCTGCTGCAAAAGCTAAACCTGCTGCGAAGCCAGCCGCAACTAAGTCTAAAACGACTGTCAGTGCCAAAGCCGCTCCAAAAGCAAAACCCGCGATGAAAGCGAATGTTAGCACTAAGCCAAAAGCGGGCAAAAAGTAATTTGCCCACAGCTTTGAATATTAAGAAAAAGTACCTGCATTGATTAATGCAGGTACTTTTTGCGTTAGCAGCTTCTTTTAGCATCGTTTTTCCATCTAATATTCAATTACATTCAAGGTCGAGTACATAAGTGCTCTTTTTGGCTTGATCTTTGAATCTTATTTTGAACACAGGATAGAAGTAGAAAGCGGAATGCTAAAAAAGAAGTTGGATCAACCCGTTGGAGTGATCGGGTCAGGTAGTTTTGGAACGACCGTAGCTAAGCTATTGTCGTACAACAACGACGTGCTGATCTTTAGCCGCCAAGAAGCCATTATCCAGCAAATAAATGAGTCTCATCTCTACAATCAAGTTAAACTTGCCAAAAATATTCGCGCTACGAATAGCCTCGAAGAGGTAGGGCAAATGTGTTCCTTGATATTTCCTGTTGTGCCCTCTGCAAGTTTTCGCAGAATGATGACTGCATTTTCTCCTTTCCTAAAGCCATATCATATCCTGATTCACGGGACCAAGGGTTTTGACTTAACAGGAGTCGACGAAAATCAATTGACAGCGGACAACATCTCAAGGGACAATCTCAGGACGATTAGCGAAGTAATCCTGGACGAAAGTTCAGTGGTGCGAGTTGGATGTCTCTCCGGACCCAATCTATCTTCCGAAATTCTCGCAGGACAACCTACGGCTGCTGTTATCGCAAG
>JBDSUZ010000276.1:0-5172 GCA_039927395.1 Saprospiraceae bacterium
TCATGTCGAACTCGAAGTTCACGCGGATATCAACACAGATCCACATTTCCAATCCAATGTCGCATTGAAGGAAGCCATGGGCTATATCCTCGGAATGGGTTTTGTATTCAAAGCCAAACCTGACGCATTTGCGAGCTCCTGCTGTGCGGATAAAGTAGTTTGAAAATTGATGATTTGACGAGATGAAAAAGTCGCTTCGCTCTGTTTACTTGTTTAGTCGCTTAGCTGTTTAGCTGAATCAACCGGGCATTTTCCAGCACCCAGAACCAAGCACCCAGAACCAATTTCCACACCCCACACCTCACACCGCACACCAATTCTTGAAAGTCGCTTCACTCTGTTTAGTTGTTTAGTCGCTTAGCTGTTTAGCTGAACCAACCGGGCATTTTCCAGAACCCAGAACCAAGCACCCAGAACCAATTTCCACACCCCACACCTCACACCGCACACCAATTCTTGAAAGTCGCTTCGCTCCTTTTAGTTGATTAGTCGAATCCATTATCCATTATCCATTGTTAATTATCCATTATCAATTATCAATTATCCATTATCAATTATCCATTATCAATTATCCATTATCAATTATCCATTGTTAATTATCCATTGCCAATTATCTTTTGTCTCTATTTTTCCCCCTTTCATCCAATCTTTGAACTACTAGTTGAAAATCTATCGATATTGCGGCGTTTTTGGAATAAAACCCTAAGCGTAAATTTTTTCATATGTACAAATTTCTTTATATGGCAGCATTTGTTGCATTGTCGCACCTCAGTTCCGAAGGACAGGGGATGAGTGTCAATAAGATCGAATTCAGTGAATTCAGTCTGCCAAATGGCTTGAAAGTAATCCTTCACCAAGATAAAAGCACGCCGATCGTTGCTGTATCCGTGATGTATCACGTCGGATCGAAAAATGAAAACCCTGAACGTACAGGATTCGCGCATTTCTTTGAGCATTTGCTATTCGAAGGCACTGAGAATATCGGCAGAGGCGAGTATGCTAAATTTGTTGAAAAGGCAGGTGGCACCTTAAATGCCAACACTACCTGGGATCGTACCTACTATTATGAAGTTTTGCCATCCAATCAGATTCAATTGGGCCTTTGGCTTGAGTCTGAGCGTATGATGCACGCCAAGGTGGAAAACGCCGGTATCGAAACTCAACGTCAAGTTGTCAAAGAGGAACGTCGTATGCGTTACGACAACCAACCTTATGGTACCATCCTTGAGGAATCAATGAAACGCGCATTTACGAAGCACCCATACCACTGGTCGGTGATCGGAAGTATGGACCATCTTGATGCCGCTCAGGAATCTGATTATGTCAATTTTTACAAGTCATTCTATGTTCCCAATAATGCCATCCTCTCAATAGCGGGTGACATCGACCTAGAACAAACAAAAAAATTGGTTGAACAGTATTTCTCTACTATCCCAGCAGGTACAGGAACTGTATACAGACCGAATATCGTGGAGCCGCCATTGGGTGGTGAAGTGCGCGATACAGTTTACGACAATATACAGTTGCCGGCAGTGATCATGACCTACCGTTTACCTGCACAGGGCACTCCTGATTTCTATGCCTGTGAGATGATGGGCAAAATACTTAGCCAAGGCCAAAGTAGCAGGATGAACAAAGCTTTGGTTGACGATAAAGAACTTGCGATTCAATGCGGTTCATTTCCATTGCCGATGGAAGATCCGGGAGCATCAATTGCATTTGGTATTGCCAATATGGGTGTAACAGCTGAAGCTTTGGAGAAGGGCATGAATGAAGAGATCGAAAAGATGCAATCTCAATTGATCACTGATCTAGAATATCAAAAACTACGCAATCAGGTCGAAAGTGATTTCGTCGGATCAAATGCTTCAATGGCAGGGATCGCTGAGAATTTGGCCAATTACAAAATGTATTTTGGCGACGCCAATCTCATCAATCAGGAAATAGATCGCTACATGAAAGTCACCCCCGCTGCTATACAGAGAGTAGCTAAGCAGTATTTCAATCCATCCAATCGCGTCGTGCTTTATTATTTACCTAAGCAGGCACAACCTTAATCGGGCACCTCACTTCAATCAGAGAACAACATGAAAAGAAATATATTTCTAGCATTGACCGCAGCGATCACCCTGTTGCAATGCACTCCAAAAACAGCTGATCAGATGTCGAATACGACAAAAGACACCAAGACTATGTCAGAAAATTTCAGAAAGCAAGCTCCAGCCGCTGGTCCTGCTCCCAAAATCACAATGGGCCAATATGAGTCATTTACGCTTGACAATGGGCTGAAAGTAATCGTGGTCGAAAACCACAAATTACCTAAAGTTTCATTTATGGTCGATATCGACAGGGGACCGGTAAGGGAGGATTCGTTAGCAGGAACGGCCAGCATCGCAGGTTCTTTATTGGCGACAGGCACCACGACTAAGACGAAAGCGCAGATCGATGAATCAATAGATTTTCTTGGAGCAGATCTATCTACTTCATCCACAGGTATCAGGGCGAGCGGACTAAAAAAACACAGTGACAAGATCCTTGCGATTATGTCGGATGTGCTATTGAACCCAGTATTTCCAGCGGATGAATTTGAGAAATTGAAGAAGCAAACAATTTCAGGTCTTGCTGCATCCCAGGATGACCCACAAGCGATTTCGTCCAATGTGTCCAATGTGTTGATTTATGGTAAAAGGCATGCTTATGGCGAAGTTGTCACTGATGAGTCAGTCAACAAGATCAAGTTGAAGGATTGCAAGAACTATTATACAAAATACTTCAAGCCAAATATTTCTTACCTAGTAATCGTCGGTGACATCACTGCGGATGAAGCAAGGACAGCAGCAAACAAATATTTTGGAAGCTGGAAGAAAGAAGGAGTTCCCGTCACTGAATTTGTAAGGGTAAATACACCCGAAAGTACAGAACTTGATTTCGTGCACAAGCCAGGTGCCGTTCAGTCACTTGTCAATGTGACATACCCAGTGGAATTGAGAACCGGAGCACCTGACGGCATAGCTGCCAGAGTGATGAACAATATACTTGGTGGAGGAAATTTCTCGGCCCGCCTCTTCCAAAATTTGAGAGAATCAAAAGCATATACATACGGTGCTTATTCAAGTCTCAATGCGGACCCAGTGATTGGATCTTTTTCTGCAAATGCAAGTGTTAGAAACGAAGTCACAGATTCAGCAGTTACGCAGTTCTTATTGGAGATGAATCGTATGAGAACAGAACCAGTTTCAGAGGCAGATCTCAAGGGAATCAAAGATAACATGGCAGGTGCATTTGCTCGTTCACTCGAGCGTCCTGAGACGGTCGCTAATTTTGCATTGAATATTGCGAAATATGGATTGCCCAATGATTATTATGAAACCTATTTGCAAAAATTGGCAGCTGTAAGCAGTGCTGATGTTCAAGCTGCGGCGCAGAAATACCTGCAGCCAGAACATGCGCATATAGTAGTAGTCGGTGACAAAGATGAAGTAGCAGATCGCCTCAAGACATTCTCTAAAGTTGGAACGATCAATTACTACGATAGAAATGGTAATCCGATCAAGGATCTTAGCATGAAATTGCCAGCTGGTGTTCGCGCTGAGACGATAATCAACGACTACCTGACAGCGATCGGAGGATATCCAAAGCTCAAGACTATCAAAAGCCTAAGCAAGACTTACCAGGCTGAAATGATGGGCATGAAATTGGAAATGACCACCGTGCAGACCGACAAGGAACAATATATGATGGTCGTGATGATGAATGGCAGTCAAATGCAAAAGTCTTCATTTGACGGCACCAAAGGATCAGAAGAGGCTATGGGTCAGAAACGTGCTGTAACAGAAGCTGCAGAACTTGAGGACATGCGCCAATCTGCTAAGTTTTTCCCTGAAATGTTTTATCTCAAATCGGGTAATTCATTTGAACTCAAGTCGATCGAAGACGTCAATGGCAGTCCTGCCTACAAAATCTTGATCACAAAGGCTGATGGCAAGAAGAGCATGGAATATTACGATGTAGCTTCCAAACTCAAAGTGCGTGAAATTCAAATACAGAATGACCCTGAAGGAAACCAAATGACCGTTCAGAATGACTATGAGGATTATCAAGACGATAAAGGAATTAAATACCCGCACCAAATCGTGACCGTTGGCATCATGCCAACTCCTTTGGTGATGAAATTGTCTGAGATTAAAATCAATGAAACAATTCCCGACTCAACATTCAAAGTAGACTAGTCACACATAACAATATGAAAGAGCCCATGCGGATTCGTGTGGGCTCTTTTTTTGCATCAATCTCTGAGAAATCAAGGGCAACAGGTCAGTACTTTTGGCTTCATTTCGCAGAGAAATTCTATTTTTGTTCAAATTGCATTTATGATTCAGGTATTTGTTACTGGTGGCACATTCGACAAGGAATACAACTATATCAAAGGAGAACTTTACTTCAAAGACTCTCATCTAATGGAAATGTTTGATCGAGGGCGCTCAAGTTTAGATATTGATGTGCGGACCTTGATGATGGTCGACAGCCTCGAAATGACGGATGCAGATCGCGATATCATCGTGCACAACTGCCGACGATCCAACTCCGACAAGATTATCATCACGCACGGTACAGATCGTATGGCTTCAACAGCCCATATGCTGGCAAAAGGTGAAATCGAGGGAAAAACAATCGTGCTCACTGGCGCGATGGTGCCATATGCTTTTGGAACATCCTCTGATGGGTTCTTCAACCTTGGGGCTGCCCTGGCTTTTGTCCAAGTACTGCCTCCAGGCGTATACATTGCCATGAATGGACGTTATTTCACTTGGGACAATGTGGTGAAGAATACGCAGACTGGATTTTTTGAAGAGTTGGACGCTTAAGCTATGAAAGAAACAATAAGCTACGCTGATTTTGACAAGGTAGATATACGAGTTGGGACAGTCGTTGATGCAAAAGAATTTCCAGAAGCGAGATTTCCTGCCATTCAACTGTGGATAGATTTTGGGCCGGAATTGGGTATACTAAAGAGCAGCGCACAAATTACGGACTACTACAACATTCAAGAACTGATTGGAAATCAGCTTATTGCGGTTGTCAATTTCCCTTCAAAACAGATTGGACCCTTCATGTCGGAGGTGCTAGTATTGGGAGTTGTGGAGGCGGCGAGAAAAGTCGTCTTATTAAGCC
>JBDSUZ010000277.1:0-2600 GCA_039927395.1 Saprospiraceae bacterium
GGATCATGATATGTCCGATCTCCATTTCACCTCTCGCGTCGCGTATCTCATCGACACGTACGATATGGTAACCGAGATCGGTGCGTACTATGCCCGAAAATTTCCCGACAGGGGTAGAGTACACGGCATTCTCTAATGGATAGAATCCATTGGGAAATATAGCGGCCACAAATCCTACTTTGCCATCCTTGTTTCTTGTATTTGCATCTTCCGATACATCCTTGACGACTTTGTTCCAATCCTCGCCTTTCTTCAGACGATCAAGTGCGGCTTGAATCTTCTTGTAGGAGTTAAGGCTGTCGATGGGACTTACACTAGGCATTGCTCGCACCAATATATGGCTGAAGTCGATGTCTTTCTGGCTGCGAGTGTATGCCTCCAGGATAAGTTTGTCAGTGACCTCTTTGTCGATCAGGTACGAATTGGCAAGTTGCTTGCGGTAGCCTTCCAATTCGGTCTTGAGACTCGTGATCGTATCCAGACGCATATCATGCGCTTTCTGGACTTTGAGCTTGAATTTGGTGTAGAGATCCAAATACTCTTCGACGCTCGCTCGCGAATAATCCGCTTTGGCGCCGTTGGTTTTTTCGTAGATGTATTTGAATTCGGAGAGGGCAACCGGTTTGTTGGCAACCGTGAAGAGAGTGGGGTCATTTTGTTGGGCCAGTATCGGCGTCAGCATGGTGAATAATGCTGCCAAAACGACAAAAAACTGTTTCATAAGTGGTGATTCAACTTGATGTAAGACCTAGTAACGTAAAAAAACTAAAAAGATGTGCAAATATACAGATTTTTCTATCTCATGCTTCCTCTCTGAAGAACACGCGTTTTACTCGATTGGAGATGCTGGTGATAATCTCATATGGTATCGTGTCGAGCTGCCTGGCCAGATCCATTATGCTAGGATTTTGGCCAAATATGACGACTTCGTCTCCTTCCGCTGCATCTGGTATTTCGCTTAGATCGATCATGCTCATGTCCATACAGACATGCCCGATGATCTTGGCCTTGTGGCCTCTGACCAGCACATCTATATTGCCATTGCCCGCGCTGCGAAATAGCCCGTCAGCATAGCCGATACTTATGATGCCTATGCGCTGTCGCTTAGTGGCAAAATATCCGCGCATGTAGCCAACAGATTCACCGGCTTCGATCTCCTTTATCTGCGATATGATGGCCTTGAGCGTGTGCACCGGCTGCAATTGTGCAGCTACTTCGGCATTGCTATCAACTCCGTAGAGTCCGATCCCCAGTCGCACCATTTCATATTGATATTGAGGCAATACTGATATGCCTCCTGAGTTGAGTATATGCCGCATTGGTGCATATTGCAGTATGCCAATCAGCTCTTGATTGAATTTGTCAAATCTTCTGGCCTGCTCATGGCTAAATTCTCTGAATTCCTCCCGGTCGCTAGCCGCCATATGCGATAATATCGAGGCAACTACTATCCTGCGATCTTCCTGAAGCAGATTTCCAATTGTTTGAGCATCATCGGGGTCAAAGCCCAGTCGATGCATTCCAGTGTCCACTTTCAGATGTATTCTCGTAGACTGGATGGTATCAGGAACACGTTGGATAAATGCCTTGAGTAGTGCAAAACTGTATATCTCTGGCTCAAGATTCCAGGTAAATAATGCTTGAAAACTGCTTTCATCAGGATTCAATACCAATATGGGTAGCTTGATACCCGCTTTGCGCAGTTCGATACCTTCATCCACATAGGCTACCGCCAGATAGTCGATTTTCTGCAATTCGAGAAATCTGGCAACTTCAAAGCCGCCGCTGCCATACGCTGAAGCCTTGACCACGATCATCAACTGCACTCCAGACTTCAATTGACTCCTATATACTTGTATGTTGTTGGCCAGGGCATTCATATCCACTTGCAACACGGTTCGGTGGATTCTCGCAGAGAGTTTTTCAGCTATCCGCTCAAATCCAAACACACGGGCTCCTTTGATCAGAATGGCTTCGTTGACAAAAGATTTTTCGGGAAAATGCTGCAGCAATTCCTCCGTGCTGGGATAGAAGCTACTTTCGATATTGGCGGGTAAATATTGCTCCAATGCCGTGATTTCGCTGCCAACCGCTATTACTTTGTTGATTGACTTGACGCTAAGCAGATTGGCGACTTTCTGATACAGATTATTTCGTCTAAGCCCACTCTGGTAAATGTCTGAGATGATCAGCGTCCGTTTTTTGTGCCCACTATTTTGCGCTAGGAAATTTAGCGCTATTGCCAATGAACTCAGATCCGAATTATAGCTATCATTGATCAGCGTGCATTGATTGATCCCTTCTCTAAACTCCAGGCGCATCGCTATTGGCTCCAGATGCAGCATGCGCATGGCGATCCAATCCTGATCGAGGCCGAGGTATAGCAGCAGACACCAGCAATACATCGCATTTTCGACGGATGAGGGATCCGCAAATGGTATTTGGATCTGAATTTCTCGCCCCTGATATTTAGCCTTCAGGATGCTTTGCTGACCGACAATTTCCTGTTTTCGCAATTGCAGGGTCGCTTCAGCCTTGGTCGACCAGGAGAATAGGTTCTCAATACCAGTTTCGAGCACCGCTTTTTGCACAGGCGCCTT
>JBDSUZ010000278.1:0-7296 GCA_039927395.1 Saprospiraceae bacterium
TGGATTTATCGGGTCGGATCATTCTGGAGGACCATCATCCCGATGGATCCTTATCGCTGGATAAAGTACCAGCGGGCATGTATTTGTTGCTTATATGGCATCAAGGGAAAGGGTATTTTACGAGGATAGTCAAACAATGAAAATGCTACAATTTCGTAGGATAAGTTAAGATATTAATAGTTAGTTATTTACGCATTGAATTTGTTTACATATTTATAAGTCCTAAAAGTTATTTCCACTTTTAAACAGTTCCTGCCACAGACCTTCTATTTTTGCGATTCATTTCCAGACCAATTGCATGAAGATCACAGATTATTTTTCCCATAGCCCAGGCAAGACTTCGATTTCCTTTGAGATTTTGCCCCCTATGAAAGGCGTTAGCGTAAAATCGATCTACGATATATTGGATCCACTGATGGAGTTCAAGCCACCCTTTGTTGATGTAACCTATCACCGCGAGGATTTTGAATACATCAAGCGGGAGAGCGGCTATTATGAGAAAATTGCCATGCGCAAGCGTCCAGGTACGGTTGGGATTTGCGCTGCGATACAATTTCGCTATGGCATTGATGCTGTACCACATTTGATTTGCGGAGGATTTAAGAAGGAAGAAACTGAAAATGCTCTAATTGATTTGCATTTCCTTGGCATACAAAATGTATTGGCACTTAGAGGTGACAGCCGTCGCTTTGAGCAATCATTTCATCCCGAGCCAGGAGGCAATTCCTACGCCATTGATCTGGTAAAACAGATAGTTGCCATGAATGCCGGCAAGTATCTCGATGAGAATATAGATGGAGCTGCTACTGAGTTTTGTATCGGTGTTGCTGGCTATCCCGAGAAGCATTTTGAAGCCCCAAATATGCAGTCTGAACTAGCATGGACTAAAGCCAAGATTGATGCAGGTGCAGATTATATTGTCACCCAAATGTTCTTTGACAACCAAAAATTCTTTGAATACGTCGCACAATGCAGAGCGATTGGAATCACCGTTCCTATCATACCAGGCATCAAACCCATCACGCGCAAATCGCAACTGAAGGCATTGCCCAGAACATTCTTCATCAACTTCCCCGACGCCTTGGTCAAGGATCTCGAGGCAGCAAAGGATGACAAAGCTGTGCAGCAAATTGGTATCGAATGGTGCATACAGCAATCCAAGGAACTGAAAGATAGCGGCGTACCGAGTTTGCATTATTACACGATGGGCGACGTCGCTACTACCAAAAGCATCTGCGAGAAGGTATTTTAGATTTGAGTAAGTCCATCGCCATCAAGTATCTATTTACAGCCCTGCCGATCATGAAAAAATTTTCCCTGCTCCTTTGTCTTCTGTCCCTTTCCATTCCGCTGGAGTTATTTGGACAGTTGCAGAGTCCACAGGAATACTTCCACGGCAATTATTCGAAGAAATTTACCGGACACGCTGCTATTCTAGCCTACATTCAACATCTGTCAGCCAACAGCGATAAGATCAAATGGGTGCCATACGGTCAGACCAACGAGGGAAGAACATTGGGTATTTGCATGATCTCAAGCGCCGAAAATCTCAGTAAAGCGGAAGAAATTCGCAAAAATCACCTTGCCGCTTCTGGCGTAAGCAAAGATCAATCAAGCGCAAAAGACGAAAAGTGCATCATTTGGCTAAGCCATGGAGTACATGGCAATGAAGCTGGTGCCACTGAAAGCAGTATTCAGACAATGTACGACCTAGTCAATCCCAACAATGTCAACACGAGAGAATGGCTTAAGAATACGATCGTCCTGCTCGATCCCTCCGTCAATCCGGATGGCTATGACAGATATTGCAATTGGAACAATTCAGTGAGCAATCTACAATTGCAGATCGATCCGCAAAGCCGTGAGCACCAAGAGCCTTGGCCCGGTGGAAGACCAAATCATTACTACTTTGATCTCAATCGTGACTGGGCTTGGCAATCACAAATTGAGACTCAACAACGCCTCGTAATGTACAATAAATGGCTGCCTGTGATTCATGTCGATGCGCATGAAATGTACAAGGACAATAGCTACTATTTTGCTCCGGCGGCTGAGCCATATCACGCTTATATCACACCATGGCAACGCGAATTTCAAGAGAAAGTCGGTCGCAACAACGCTAAATATTTCGACGCACATCGCTGGCTGTATTACACGGGAGAGTATTTTGATCTGCTATATCCTGCATATGGTGATACTTATCCGACATTTCGTGGAGCGATAGGCATGACTTATGAGCAAGCAGGACATGGAGCTGCAGGACGTGCCATCATCACCGACAATGGCGATACACTTACACTCGCCGATCGCATCGATCATCACAATACTGCTATATTATCGACTGTTGAAATGGCTTCGAAGAATGCTGTGCAGCTCAATGACGAATTTGCCAAATACATTCGCCAATCTATCCAAAAGCCTATCGGCAAATTCAAAACATACTGGATCAAAGGTGATTGGAATTCTGACAGAATGTTGGCTTTACGCAATCTGCTTGATCGCAATAGCATCGTCTACGGACAAGGCAAATCCAATATGGAAGTAAATGCTAGCTACAGCTATGCTACTGCCACAACGGCCAAGGGAAAATTGGACAGCAGTGATCTGGTAATTCCAGCTTCACAAGCATTTTCTACTTTATTGCAGGTATTATTTGAGCCTGAGGCGGCACTTAAGGACTCCTTGACGTATGATATTACGGCTTGGGCGATTCCTTATGCCTATGGATTGGAAGTTTATGCGAGCACTGAGACTTTAGAGTTTCGCTCTCCAAAAGTCGCTGTTCGCAAATCAAAAACTACACCAGCTCCTTATGCAATATGCATTCCTTGGACAGATTTAGGAGCTGCAAAAGCAGTTTCAAAATTGGAACAGGCAGGATTGGTCATTAGAGTTTCGACGAAGCCATTGACGATCGAGGGCAAGATGTACCAGCCCGGTTCTCTTATGTTGCTTGCCGCTGACCACCGTAAAAATGCCGATTGGGACAAGATCGCATACGCGATTCTAAATGCTTTACCTGTCGATTTTTTCCCCCTTAGCTCAGGCTGGTTGGCTCAAGGCAACAATTTGGGCTCAGATACATATCGACTGCTCAAAACATCCAAGGTGGCGCTTGTAAGTGGACCTTCGACTAACGAAAACTCCATGGGCCATGTTTGGCATTTTATGGAAGCAGAACTTGGATTCCCACTTTCAATACTTGATGCGGAGGACTTGTCCCGATTGCGATTGTCAGACTATAACACGCTGATATTTCCCGATGGGTCATATGATTTGAAGACTGATTTCTTGGAAACTTGGGTCAAGGGGGGTGGCAAACTAATCCTAATGGGCGCTGCCAATCAAATGGTCGCAGGCAAGCCAAATTTCCATTTGATCAATAAAGAAGCTGATAAGAAATCCGATTCTCTTAAGGTTGCCGTGGCCCCGATCCACTACAGCGATCGCGAACGTTCAGAACTATCCAATGCAATATTTGGAGCAGCAATTGAAGTCGATGTTGACCTATCACATCCGCTTGGATATGGACTCAACGCCAAGACTTATTTCCTCAAAACCAGTGGTCGTGTTTACAAATATGATGATGGTCTGACCATGGTCGGAACGATTGGCAAAAACCCGCGAATTAGCGGCTTTGTCGGTGCAAAAAAGAAGATAACATTGAAAGAAAGCCTGTTTTTTGCCGTGGAATCTATGGGCGCCGGACAAGTCGTGTATCTTAGTGATGAGCCCTTGTTTCGCAGTATGTGGTATGATGGCAAATTGCTAATGGCCAATGCCATTTTTATGAGCTTGCGCTAAATTCGAACTCTTTATTCTTTCTCAAAATTTCATGCATTATGTACCAATCGAGAGCAAATAATCCAAGGCTAAGTTCATGGGTGGAGCTTGATTCTCAGTCGGATTTTCCGATTCAGAATTTGCCATTTGGCGTAGCCTCTTGGGAAAATAACGATCCCCGACTCGTGTCCAGAATTGGTGCATTTGTGATTGATCTCAATTATCTGCATGAGAAGGGATTTTTTCAAGGAATCGAGTTGCCGAAGGACATTTTTAAAAGTACTGTGCTCAATCCCTTCATCGAATTGGGCAAGAATACAACTTGCGCACTCAGAGACCGATTGTCAATTTTGCTAGAGGATTCAACGGATTACGCAGAAGCCCAAAGGCATTCGGAGACATTTTTGATTCTTGAAGATCAGGTTCAGATGCATTTGCCGTTGGCAATAGGCGATTATACAGACTTTTATAGCAGCATCGAGCATGCCACTAATATCGGTAAGATGCTTCGCGATGCTTCAAATCCATTGTTGCCAAACTGGCGACATCTGCCTGTTGCATACCACGGTAGGTCCTCATCGATCAGAGTTTCGGGAACACCTGTGATACGGCCAAATGGTCAAACAAAGCTTGCTACCGCGGAGTCTCCGATATTTGGAGCCTCGCGCAATGTCGATTTTGAGTTGGAAATGGCGTTTGTGATCGGCAAGTCAAATGCTCTTGGTCATCCTGTAACAGTAGAGCAGGCAGAGGAGCATATTTTCGGCCTGATGTTGTTCAACGACTGGTCTGCCCGAGATATTCAAGCTTGGGAATATGTGCCCCTTGGACCATTTTTAGCTAAAAACTTTGCGAGTACAGTCAGTCCCTGGATCGTCACACTCGAAGCGCTTGAGCCATTCAAAGTACAAGGTCCTGTTCAGGATCCGGAAGTACTTTCATATTTGCAGTATTCAGGCGCATTGAACTATGATATCAAATTGCAGGTAGCAATCCAGCCAGCAGGTGCTGAGCCTTCTGTCATTTGTCATTCCAATTTCAAGTATATGTATTGGAATATGTGTCAGCAACTGGCGCATCATACTGTCAATGGCTGCAATATGCAGGTCGGTGACCTTTGTGCTTCTGGCACGATCAGTGGGCATGAGCCAAATTCCTTCGGATCTATGATGGAATTGTCATGGCGTGGAACACAGCCCATCGATCTTGGAAATGGCCTTACCAGAGGCTATATCGAAGATGGCGATACTGTGATTTTGAGCGGATATGGTCGGGCCAATGGCGTGAGGGTTGGCTTCGGCAAGGCTAGCGCCAAATTGCTTCCAGCAGTCCAATATTGAGGGAAAGCCCTTTTGGACCAAAATATAGCCGCTTTTACGCTTCGTACTCAGCTTTAACATCGCGCATTCATTGCTCGCAGCAATATTTGATTATATTTGCTTACTGAGGTTTAATCCTTTCATTTCCTTTCAAATATAGGGATCTTATATGTTGCGTTTTTTTACACTGATCACTGTCCTTTGCCTATCGATAGGCCATTCATTTGGACAAGACATTCATTTTTCTCAGTTCAATATGTCGCCATTGACGATGAATCCGGCCCTAAGCGGAGCATTTTCGGGCACTTTCCGCGTTGGTGCTATTTATAGGGATCAATACGGTGTCAGCGGCTTACTGTCCAATCAATATACCACACCGGCCATCTACGTCGATGCTCCTGTTATCAAGGGTTTCCGTGCCCAGGATTGGGTTGGAGCTGGCGTGACAATGTATCAAGATCAAGCAGGAACGTTAGGACTGGCAAATGGAGCATTCCTGATATCAGGTGCATATCATTTGGCACTTGACAAAAAGCAGAAAAGCGTCCTAACCCTTGGATTTCAAATGGGCGGAGGTCAACGAAGTATCAAAAACAAAGACAAGGCGCGTTTTGAAGATGAAATAATTGACGGAATGCCTAGCGAGGATATCGAAAAAGTATCTGATGCTGATGCGCAATACACCGACTACGCTGCAGGTTTGTTATTTACACGTACAGTGAACGCCAACTTGTCATTCCAAGCCGGTTTTGCTGTTGGTCACATGTTCAAACCAAAAGTGACAGTATTCAATAGTTCTGACCGTATCGGCCGCAGAATAACATTGCACGGAAGTTCAGTTATTGGTTTAAACGAGAGATTTCGCTTAACGCCAGCCTTTCAATTTCAAGCATTTGGCAAGAAATCAATGGAGCTCTCTCTCCAAAGTTTGGTTGGATACAAAATCGATCCTACGAAGGACATTTTCGTCAATGCAGGTTTAGGCTACAGAGTAGGAGAATCTATACAAGCGCATGTCGGAGCAGATATCAAAAGCCTGAGAGTTGGAATTTGCTATGATTTCCCTACAGTGGCTATCAAACCTACAGGTTCATTTGAACTTGCTTTGAGCTACATCTTTAAGATTTACAAGAAGCCAAAAGTCAAACCGGTAATCTTTTGCCCTAGGTTCTAAGCTTCATTTCTTGCTTCATTTCACCTTTGACTTATCATTATGCGTTCGAATTATTCCATATTTCCAATAGCTTTTTTCCTTCTGTTCCTTGGCCTATCCAATACTGCCTGGGCACAGCCACTAACTCAAGTGCCATATGATGCAAAGCTCAAATTGGCCAACGATTTGGTAGAGAAAAATGACTTTTACAATGCATTGGACTATTTTGAACAATGTTATGAGGACCGCAAAGATCCCGCTGTAGCAGTCAAGATCGCCAATATGCACCTGATGCTACGCGATTTTGCAAGAGCTGAAAAAGCGCTTCAAAGAGTAGTGGACAGGGACAAGGAATTTGAATATCCAACTGAGTTGTTCAACCTTGGTAGAGTGCTAAAGATGAATGGCAAATATGAGCCAGCCTGGGACGTCCTGACAAAATTCATCGAGCAATCAGATCCCAATTCTCCTGATGTGGCACTCGCCAAAGCGGAGTTGGAAGGTGTGAAAATGGCAGCCGCTGCAAAAGAAGTCAAACGGCTTGTCGTCGAAAATGCCGGTGACAATGTCAATACCAAGTCCACCGAATATTCGCCGATGCTTGATCAGGCGGGCACGCTTTATTTCGCCGCCCAACCTGCCAAAGAGCCAATCGTAGTGGATACCAAGACAGAAGACTATCACTCCAAGATATTTACAGCCACAAAGGACGATAAAGGCAAATTTGGCAAACCCGCTGCAATGGCTGACGTGATCAATCGTGAGGGATTTCATACCGGTAATCCGGTATTTACCCCAGATGGCATGCGGATGTATTTCACCAGATCCAAATTGGATGGCAACATCGTCAACGAATCACAGATATACATCAGCAAGAAAGATAAAGATGGCTGGGCACCTGCAGAACTTGTTCTAGGCCTCACTGAAGGTTATATGTACAAGCAACCTGCCACTGGAGAGTTGTATGGCAGAAGTGTCCTATTTTTCACTTCCAACCTGCCCGGTGGGAGCGGAGGAGCAGATATTTACTACGCAAATATT
>JBDSUZ010000279.1:0-3967 GCA_039927395.1 Saprospiraceae bacterium
AGGAATCTCTTGTTTTTCTCGGCATCAAGCAATGACAATTCGATCACTTTATCATAATATTTTTTTGCAGCACCAGTCTCAATTTCCGGGTCCAAATTGGCCTGACAACGAGCACGATATACCCATCCGAGGATATAATTTGGACTCAATTCAGTCACTTTGGCCCATGTACTATCAGATGCTAGATACTGTTCAAGGTTGAATTGGGAGAGCCCAATGTAATAAAGGTCTTGCACAGTCGTATCACCGCTTTCTAACTTCTTCTTATACATCAACAAGGCATTGGTAAAATCTTTGGCATCATAATATGCCTTTGCAATGTCATCGAGATAATCAGCAGCAGTCACAGTGGTATCCAATACTGTCAATTGCTTGTAGGCCGCCAATGCGGCATCTATGTTGTTCAATTTAGCAGCTGATCTAGCAAGGTTCTTATAATCCGCAGGATAGATCTTGGTATCTCCAGGGTTGCTAAGGAATTTGCTCATATTGTCATAAGCTTCTTGAAAATTTCCTTTTTCGTAATGTGCATAGCCCAACCAACGGTACATTGACACATAATTGGAGTCTTTAGCAAGCACGCCTTGCGCTTCGACGATCGCTTTGTCAAAATCACGTGCCTGATAAGTAAGAAATCGCACATAACGAGCTTTGGACTCCAAATCGTCGGACACCATGTTGTTGTATTTCTCAAGCAATGGAGTCACTTTGTCAAGCTTACCAGCAAGAATATAGGCCTCTATTAAGTCTTTGATGGCCGGTACGTAGTTTGGATCCAATTTTAAGCATTGCTCTAATGTCTCTGCAGCTTTGTCGTAATTGCGAGCCTGCATCCAAAGTCTTGCCCTTTTGAGATAATTCTTAGGATCGTTTTTGCCCTTATCTATTGCAAATTCGTAGCTACTCATGGCATTTCCACCATCTTTGATCAACTCATAGGCATCGCCCATCACTGAGAATATGCTGGAATTGGAGGGATCGATCTTGTAGTCGACATTCATCTGCTGAGCCCTCTTGAGGTACTCTATCGCCTTGTTGCCATCCGGATTTTTGGATTCAGTATAAGCCTTGCCAATCTCATAGACTATGCTAAGATCTTTGCGCGACATGTACTTCTCGGCATTATTGAACTGCTTTACTGCCTCCGTAGTATTCTTGGCATCTAAAGCAAGCTTACCTAATCCAACATATCCTAGAGATCCCTTTGGATTTGCGCTTATGGCTTTGTTGTAGTAGTATTTGGCAGAGTCGCTATTATCGTTTTGATAGTAGCTCTCGCCGAGATAGAACAATGGAGCTTCATTCTTTGGATCGGCAGTACTAAGCTGGCGAAAAATTGTCCTCGCTTTTTGATACTCTTCTTTCTCCATCAAAAGTATACCATCCTTCACTGTCTGGGATTGAGCAATCCCGGCGATGAGCAAGAGGCAAGCTGTTAATAAACTGATTTTTCGTTGGTTCATGGTTTTTGTTTTTCGGAACTAATACTCCATTTCAATGTATATCCTCTAAAGAAAGTTTACTTAGTGTAAGGAATAACATTTGTTTAAACTAAGTGTTAACCTAATCTTAATTTGCTTACATCCCTATAGATGGGCAAATTTTCGATTGAGGATTGCAAAGATCACAATTTTTTCCTATTGTCTAATAATCACTTCCCTACCTGGGTTGCTTGCAGGAATCAAACCCGCTTTGAGCAAGATTCTTTGACCTTTTTCCCCATTGATGTAGGTTAGGAAGCTGCTAGCAAGGCCCCATTTCGCTTCGCGGCTGATGGCATAGAGCTTTCTCACGAATGGATAATTTCCCGTAGCTATATTGGACTGATCCGGACTGTAGAAATCTTTGCTTTTATCTTTGCTTACGTATACAATGTTGACTTTGGATTTAAACAAGCTCATCTGCTCGATGTTCATGTTGCTAATGGTATTATAACCAATGATACCTAAAGCATTAGGATGTGTCGCCACGTATTCGATGGCCTCCCAAGTCGAATCAACAGCAAAAGTCTTGGCACCAAAAGAGTCAATATGCAGCATTTCCTTTAGGGCAGACACCATACCTGATTTCTTTGTATCAAATACCATGTCGATCTCGCTGCCAGCAAAGGGGCCAGGAACTTGAGTCCAATTTGTCCATCGTCCTGAGGCAATTTCCTTCATTTCTACGTCGCTCATTAAGGTATCAATGTTGCTTTTGGAGGTAATCAATACAATGGCATCAGTTGCTATGTGAAATACGTCAGGAAAGAGCTGTTGCTTGGCAAAATATTGTTTTTCAAGAGTATCCAAAGGCCTGGCACCAATGATCAAAGACACTTTGTTGTCAAGCAATGCGCCGTAGACATCGGATTGGCCGCTATAGGTTGGGATTATCTCAGCCTTGTTGTAAAGCAATGTAAATCCTGCAATTTCCTCCTCTACCAGCGGCTTTATTGCAGAGTCAGCGTAGATGCTCAACTCACCCCGGAATGGACCGTCTTCTTTGTTTTCCTTTGATTTGCATGAAATTGCCAAAGTCGCGATAAGGATCAAAAAGCAATAATTTCTATTCATTCTCAGCGTGTTATGATTCAATTGCCGGATTTCCTCTAACAAAGCACATCCAGCAGCAGTGCAAAATACAAAGTGTGGTGAAACTATGCGTCATATCAGTGTCTATGAGCTTACAATGGATTAAGTGACTTTGCATTTTGCGCAAAAAGACTTTGTAAATGGTGGCATCTTACTGAAGATTGAAACGGATGGGCAAGGTAAAACGCACCTTGACATCCCTACCTTGTTGTCTGCCTGGTTTCCATCGCGGCATCGTTTTGATCACGCGCAAGGCTTCCTCATTACATCCACCGCCGATCCCTTTGACCACCATCGGAGAGGTGACATTGCCGTTTTCGTCGATGACAAATTGAATAACCACAGTCCCTTCAATATTGATTTCCCTGGCCAAAGTAGGATATTTGATATGCTGAGATAAATAGCGCAAGAGCGCTGCCTCCCCATCAGGAAATTCTGGACGCTGTTCCACACTTAGATAAATTGCAGACTCCTGCTTTACCTCAAGCGACGGACCGTCACCTTCTTCAGCAACTAAGATGGTACTACTTTTGGTGCCCTCGGTAGTCGCATTTGAAACTTGAACGTTCTGCAATTCGTCAGCTCTTGGCGGTGGTTCTTCCTCTGTCACATTTCTATCGGCCTCCACTTTTGGCGGCATGTATTTTCTACTGGCCCGTGATGGCGGTGCCTCGTACTTTGGAGGTGGCGGCGGAATTGTGATTGGCTTATCGCGATCAATTGCTGGTGGTTTTTCCAGATCCAGCTGTATCACCCGAGGTGTATTTGATTCATTATCCCCTTTAGCCCATTTGGCGATTAATGGAGAGCTGATAGCCAGGGCAAATAAAAACACTGCTGCTGCAGAGGCCTTTTTCAAATGGCTAGAATACAATTTCCTCAATAAATAAGCTCCATATTTTTTGTTCCGGTTGTCAAACACGATGTCGTCCAAGCCAGAAATCATGATTTTATTGGTGTCCATAAGGCAAGATTTAGCGATCAGTTAATTGTGACAACTCTTCAATAAGAAGATGTCACATTCACTAGATTGGTTGCTGTGGATGCCCAACTAAAAATGCAGGGATTCTAGGTGCAAATTCGGACCGAACTTATAGCTGCTCGGTAGCTGGACGGAATGTGCGGTACAATCGATATGCCCCATATACGATACAGAGTGTGGCAAAGCTGTATTGAATCCATCGTGGAAAAAAGGTCTGAAATGGATCAAACCACATGATGAACAATCCCATGAATATATACATGCATCCCATGAGGATTTGCACAAATTTGATTACCGGATTTGCTTTTTTGATGGTCATAATTTGGGAGCTTCTTTGCCAAAAAAAAGATAGCCGCAAAAGACGATGCTCTTGCGGCTAAATAATATATCAGATGATAGACTACTGAAGTTT
>JBDSUZ010000280.1:0-2194 GCA_039927395.1 Saprospiraceae bacterium
ACAAGAATCAATTTTTGGGACTGAATACTGGCAGAGTAGATAATAGTGCCAATGTCAAGATCATCAGGATAGTCGATGCTCCTTTGGATTTTGGGTCGATGGATGAACTTCGGCAGTTTGAAATGCCGCTCGGCGAAATAGGGGAGATCATCGTTGCCGGCCATCATGTTCTGCGTGAATACCTCAACAATCCCGAGGCAATCAAGCGAAATAAGATATTTATCGGCAATGATTGCTGGCACCGCACAGGCGATAGTGGATACTTCGATGCTGAGGGCAATTTGTTTTTGACTGGCCGCTCCAGCACTTTGATATACATGGATGATCAATTGATATCACCCTTCGTCTATGAAAATCATTTTCAAAAGATCGATGGGGTAGATTGCGGTACATTGATGCAATTGAAGGGTCAATTGTTTGCGATTATTCAGCTGAAGGATAATGCTGACAAGGAAATGGTTACTGACAAAATAGATCAATTGCCTGCAGCGATTGATCGCATTCATTTCATCGAGGAAATTCCTAAAGACAAAAGGCATCGCTCCAAGATCGAATATGAAAAACTGAGACAAATTGTAGATCAACTCGACTAAGTATTGATGCTGATCTACGACAAATTTTGCAAAAACAAAAAGCCGGCCCTGACGTTGTCAAAACCGGCTTTTTATTTGGCATCAAGACCAAATTATTATTTCAATTTGAAGGTGCTCTTGCCCACGATATATCCTTTATTGTAAACCTCTATCTCATAGGTTCCTTTGGATAAATTCATGCTATTGGTATCCCAAGTAAGACATGCGTCCATCGCTTCATTGCTATAGTCTACTTCTTTCATTAAGGTATAGGCTAGTTGCTCGTTATTAGTATTGTTTACTAATATGCCTGATCCTAAGCCAGGGCTGGAGACTGTTTCGCCCACAGGATTGATCACGCGGATAAAGAATTGCTCTGAACCAGCTTCGGCTACGTCATTTTTTGATGCTTTGAAACATACTTTCAAACGCTCAACTTGATCAGCGCTACTTTTTTTAACTTCTTTACCGGAATCCTTGACACTAAGCGTTTTTACTGAAATGTCGTCAACACGGATTACAGATGCATAGTTGACCTTTTTGGCCAGTCTTGTGCGCTCTTCATCAACTATTCTTTTTTCCTCAGATAAAGCTGCTTTTGAATTTGCCAATTCATCCTTGGCCATTCGTTCATTCTGTACGGAGACCTGCAATTCCTCATTGCTCTTGGTCAAGGTGGTATTGGTGGTTCCTAATTCCTCATTTTCCGCCTTTAATTTATTGATTTCAGCCATGTAGGAGTCCGCAGAAGCTTTTAGTTTCTTGATCTGCACCCGTGCATTATTAAGATCTCCTTTGACAGTAATCAAACCTGAAATCTGATCTTTTTGCTTTTTTAGCTCCAATTTTTGGTTTTCAATCAGTGTGTTCATTTCCTGATTTGTTCCTTTCATTCCCTCTAGATCAGCTAAGGCAGTATAGTATTCCTTCTCAAGTTCGGCTTGGGCTTTTTCCATTTCAGTCACTTTGGCATCTTTCATTTCGATGTCCTTGCTCTGAGTGGAATTATTGTACACCAAATAGCCGACGCCCCCCAAAAGGGCTACTATGACAGTTATGGCAATTTCCTTAAATCTGCCTTCTTTCTTTTTGATCACTTCCATTTGTTCGAGTTTATTTTGTTATTAATCCTCCAGAGCGTCGCAGTTCATTATAAGCTTTACAACTTTTAGCAACTGTGCCGGTAACACTACTGTGCATTATAAACGGCACAAGTCGGGGCATGTTTGACCAGAATGTATAACTTATACCCCAAAGTAACTCAATAATTACGGATTTTGCTCCATGAAAAGTTACACCAGAGCTATTGATGGCAATTTTTTGCCATCTGCTTATGGAATTTCGCAAAGTCTTTGCTCTCTTTGATGGAGCAAATCCATTAACATTAAACTAAAGCCAATGAATCCGAACCCCGTCGATCTCCGCAAAATCCTCTTCCTTGACATTGAAACAGTCTCTGGATATTCACATTATGAAGAAATGGATGAAAGAGGCCAGGAACTGTGGGCCAAGAAAGGAGCGAGACAAAGCACTCAAGGAGAAGCTGAATCAGATTCTGATTTTGCTGCAAGAACATATAAGGAGAAGGCCGCTATATTTGCTGAATTCGGACAAATTGTGTG
>JBDSUZ010000281.1:0-8265 GCA_039927395.1 Saprospiraceae bacterium
AAGTGTGCAGCTGCTCAACTAAACGCCTAAGCGACTCAACAACTAATCTGCGAGAAGCGATTTCATCAAATTATCGGCGCGCAGCGCCTTCAAGAACCGGCGTATGGTATATGGTATTGGGCATAAGGAAGTTTGCAAGTTTGCGAGTTTGCAAAGTGTGCAGCTGCTCAACTAAACGCCTAAGCGACTCAACAACTAAACAGAGCGAAGCGATTTCATCAAATCAACAAATCATCTGAGCGCCGCGACTTTCTAGAATTGGCGTGGGGTGTGAGGTGTTTGCAAAGTTTGCAAAGTTTGCAAAGTTTGAAAAGTTTTTAGAGTTTGAAAACCTCATCAAATCATCGAATCATCAAATCATCAGAGCGAAGCGATTGATTCAGCTAAACAACTAAACGGCTAAACAGAGCGGAGCGATTCATCAACTCATCAACATTCATATCTTTGCCCTCATGGATCACCAGCTCAGTGTCATCATCTGTACCCACAACGAAGCGGCACGCATAGCTGCCTGTCTGCAAAGCCTGCGCGGGGTGGCCGATGAGATCATTGTAGTAGATGACGCTTCGACGGATCAGACGGTGTTGATTGCAAGCTCGCTTGGAGCAAGGGTGGTGCAAGAGCCCTGGAGAGGCTTTGGTGCTCAGAAGAATCAGGCTGCAGAACTCGCAGCGCATCACTACGTATTATCATTGGATGCCGACGAAGCACTTAGCCCTCAAATGCAGCAATCTATCGTCCTTGCGAAGCAGAAGGGCCTCCAGGGGGTATATAGCCTGGATAGGATTAACAAATACTATGGCAAATACCTGCGCCATGGCCTGGAAAATCCCGATCACAAAGCGCGGTTGTACCCAAAGGATATCTGCTCCTGGAGCCTGGACAAGGTGCATGAAAGACTGCTGATGCCTGACGACTTGTCGATACAATTGCTGGAGGGTAAATTGTTGCACGACACTTATCCGAAGTTTAGCGATCATGTGCAGAAGGCAGATCGATACACAAGTTTGGCAGCAGCGCAATATTTTGCAGATGGCAAGAAAGCCAGTATTGCCAAAATAATATTTAGTCCCTGGGCGGTATTTATAAAGGCCTATTTCCTCAAATTGGGATTGCTCGATGGCCTGCATGGATTCATTTTAGCTTATATGCATGCTCAGGGCACATTTCTGAAGTATGTCAAGCTCTGGGATTTGCAGCGGGTACAAAAGGAGCTTAAATGAACGACATTTCCCTTGTCATAGCGACATACAATTGGCCCAGAGCATTAGAATTGTGTCTGATTTCTGTCCTCGGACAATCTGTGCTGCCTGATGAAATATTGATTGCCGACGATGGTTCTCGTGAAGAAACCAAAATGGTGATAGAGGCATATCAAGCTAAATTCGATATTCCACTGCGACATATTTGGCAGGAAGACAAGGGTTTTCGGCTTGCCCAGATCCGAAACAAGGCCAACGCAGCAGCTTTGGGAGCATATCTCATTCAGATCGATGGTGACCTCATACTACATCCGGATTTCATCAGCGATCATCTGGATGCCCGCTTAAAGGGATATTATGTCGGAGGAAGTCGCGTCCTGCTAGATGCCAAAAAGTCTGGGGAGCATCTCGCGGCGCTCAATGCGCAAATATCTTTCTTTGATGCTGGTATCGCAAATCGCATGAATGGATGGCATTTTCCCATGCTCAGCAAATTGATTTCGCCATTAAGCAATTCTCACAAATTGCGCAATATCAGGGGCTGCAATATGGCCTATTGGAGAGAGGATTTCATCGCAGTAAACGGGTATGACGAGCGATTCGAAGGATGGGGCAAAGAGGATTCTGACCTTGTCATCCGTTTTATCAAAATGGGACTCAAACGCCGCTTCTTCAAATGGGCGGGAATAGTCTACCACCTATTTCATAATGAAGCTGACAGAACAAGCCTTGGCAACAATGAAGCGAGACTAAAGGAAATAGCTCATTCTGACAAATACCGCTGCGATAAAGGCATCGACCAATATTTGTGATAAGCTTAGCACACAGAAATTTATAGAAGAGGAACTGCCTAGGAAACCAGATCTGAGTATTCTTCTGCACTCATCAGACCATCAATTTCACTTTCGTCCTGAAGCAATACTTTGATAATCCATCCCTTGCCATACGGATCTTCGTTGATCAGTCCGGGATTGTCCCCTTCTGCTTCATCCAATTCAGGGTTGAATTCAACGATTTCCCCAGCTACAGGCATGAATAATTCTGAGGTAGTTTTCACCGCCTCTATCGTTCCAAATATTTCTCCGGCAGCGATAGTCTCACCAACAGTGTCGATTTCGATATAAACCAGCTCTCCTAATTCGCTTTGTGCAAAGTCAGTAATACCGATATAAGCATGCTTGCCTTCCACCCGGATCCATTCGTGATCGCGGGTATATTTTAAATCGCTTGGAAAATTCATAGAAAACTAAATTTTTTAGAGAACCCAAAGTAAATACAAAGTATCAGATTCGCATCGATGTAATGCAAATCTGAGGAAAAAAAGGGATAAAAGTTTGGAGTTTAGGGTTGAGAGTTCAGAGTTTGGTGTGGGGCGTGAGGTGTGAGGTGTGGGGAAAATTTGGTGCTGGGTGCTGGGTGTTTGGTGCTGGAAACAGCCAAATTCTAACGCTGACAATGTCATTTAGGGTCTTTCAGTCCATTCAAAGTACATTCTCGATCTCAAAGTGACGACAAAGGCCAGGTAAGATGACCGCCAGCACTCACAGTTTAGAATTGTGATGCTCGCAGGCATTAGTCGAATTAGCCAATTTGCCGCTAAATCGCGTTAAGCGGCTGGAACTGTCTGACGACCGAAGGGAGGAGTTTTTCAGAAGTAGCGATTTTGCGTATCAAATTGGCGTTAAGATTCGGGTAGCCGGATCGATGACGCCTTTTTTTGTTACTTTTTTGTGGCTTGGACAAAAAAGTAAGGAGAATTGAAAAGGCCTAGGGCGTATGGCATAGGGAAACAGCCAAATAGGAATTCCTCCTCCCATCAATTCATCAAATCATTGGAATGGCGTAAGGCATATGGCGTTGGGCGTTGGGCGTTGGGCGTTGGGCGTTGGGCGTTAGGCTTTTGGAAACATTGTCAACTCTGAACCCTGAACTCTGAACATCCGTTCACCCCACACCCCACACCGCTTTTCCAGCACCCAATACCCAGTACACAGCACCATTTTAGAGGCTCTAGAAATGGGCTGTTTCCTTAGGCCTTGAGTCATACGCCCTAAGCCACTTTTTTTCCTACCACCATCTTTCAATCGATACTATTCTAGTCTTGCCATTGGGATATGTCAATTCGGCAATCTTATCACAGTTGCCTGACCCAAAATTCAAGGAATACATCTGGTCATCAATATTTGATTCAATTATGCCAGTATGCACTCATCTGCAATTGCTAGCCTTGAGAAGTGGAACGGTTATGTTAGAACTAAAGGGCGTGCCAAAACGATTTTTGCCACTTGAGTTTCCAGTTATCTTAAACACGTCATCGAGTATCGTTGGTGTTAGAAATCCTTCAATAAAAGTGATTTCGTACTGGCGTATCCAGTTGGCTTTTGTGCCATCAGGAAATATGAACTGAAGATCTGCATTCAATTGAGTACCGGCTGCAATGCGCTATTGAGTCCAGTGAATGAGCCCGTTGCAGTACCTTCAAATGCAACTCCATTTATCGAAAAGTCTTCAAAGTGCAGTAAGCGCTGAGATCCGATTTCGATCCAGGCTTTGTTAACATCTACCACGATTTTCCCTTTGCGTATCCTGCCATATCTTCCAATACATCCATCCTGGCCAAAGTCAATTGTCAAGGTATTTGGAAATACTCCAATTGGGTGAGCCCAAGTACTTGTAGGACAGACAGAACCATTCGGATCTCCCCTGTTTTCCAAGGCATCGTCTACATCTAGTTGAGCTTCATCTAGTAGGTCTTCTGTGCTCGTAAGGTCTTGTGAAGTGTAATAAGCAGCGTCGTTTTCCTGCTTGTCTTTTTGGCATCCATTGAAGCTGATAAAGAGCAACAATGCTAATAGGGCTGGGAACCGGAAATTTTTCATAGTAAATTGTGTTTTGAAATGAGAAAACGATTACAAAAGAAAGTAGTGCCTTAGGGACTACATGGTTTTGTCAAAGTTTAAGCAGGCAAACACAGTTTACAAGGAATGGTCAAAAAGATATACTCATGAGGAACGACGAAAGCGGTATCATTTATTATGCAGGAGGGATTCAACATCTCACCGATGCCAGATATTTTGCTGCACGCAATTTTGATTGGATCGGCTTGCAGGTTGATGATACAGACCCCGATTCCCTAAAAATTTCGGAAGCCAAAGCGATCAAAGAGTGGATCGAAGGTCCTTCGATAGCTATTGAACCAGGTTTTGTCGACTCAGAAGAACTCGAATTTCTAATCAAGGAAATCAAACCCGCGGGAATCTTACTAGACATGGCTAGTTTTCAAGTACAAAATCATTCAATCGCTATGCCTCGCTTCCAGATAGTCAATGATCAGACGCTCGGATATGTCGATCAGCATACCTTCGAGCCACAGAAGATCAATTGGATTGTTTCGGCAGACTTAGTTGCGCCATTGAGGCAACGAATTGAAAAGGACAGTATCTTGTTGGATATCAAAGAGATGCATCTAGATTCAATACTTGAATTTCTCAAGTCTGGTCTAGTTCAAGGCATATTCTGCACAGGCGAAATGGAAATGGCCACAGGAATAAAATCCTATGACAGATTGAATGATTTGCTTGATAAACTTGAGGAACTGGGCTTCAAAAACGAATAAAAGGCCCGATTGACTATCTCTGAAACAACTGAAGTAGGTCCTTCCCAAGGAATATTATGACAGAAAATTTGACAATCTGCCAGGCAAAAAAGATCAAAAGAACCTTCGGTCCTTTCTCTTTTAAAAACAACTTGATTTTATCTTTCCGCCCCATAAGTTAAGTAACGAGTAAATGCCGAATAAGTTTTTGAACAAGTAGCTTACAATCAATTTTAACATTTACTGCTCTCCCAGCGCCCTGAAAGTCAAATTTCAAGCCAGATAACCTTGCTATTGGCTAACTTTACATCTAATTGTCGTCGATAGTGAACTGCCAAGAAACAATTATGTTACAATAATAAGACCATCTTTATATCATAGAAGGTCAAAGAGGCAAGCAGAGCGGTAAAATATTACAAATGAAAGGCATAGATTCACGATTCGGGCCCGATTTTTGCAAATAAGAATTGACAAATATCCTGCAAAATGGAAAGGTTAATGAAGGATTAAGTCATAGATGGAGATCTCAGCAAAAAAAATTACAAAATTCCTCCTAAAGATCATCCTTGGTCTAGTATGCCTATTGGCCTTACTAATCATTCTCTTAAGAATTCCAGCCGTTCAAACCAAAATTGCTGCAAAACTCACTTCCATACTTTCAAAACAGCTCAAGACTCAAATCGACATTCAGGCGGTCGCCATCAATTTTGTCGATAACGCTACGATCAAAGGAATCTACATCGAAGATCTCAAAAATGACACGATGTTGTATGCCGGCAATTTGGTTGTCGACATCGGTTTCATCAAGCTGCTTTCAAGCGAGATAATAATCGAATCTTTAAAACTGGAAAATGCAGTAGTGAATGTTAGTCAAAACCAGGACAGTGTTTTCAACTTTCAATTTCTCATCGATCGGCTCAGCAAACCAGATACTACGGCAAAAACAGATTCAAAACCCATCAATTTTAGGATCGATCAGGTGCAACTCAAAAATATTAGGGCAAATGCCGATCTACTCAGCGGCAAACATCAACTAAGTCTCACTGAACTTGAATTGGACATTAATTCCACTGACTTAAACAATAAAAAGTTCGATATTAAATCAATCGACATTGTAGGACTTCAACTTCAAAGTCGATTGAAGAAACAAAAAGTAGTCTCTCAAACTAAATCGAAGGGTGTATTTCCACTTAAGGGGCTGCCCATCAGCCTCAAGGTGGGTGAAATAAACATTACCGAGAGCAATATATCGTATCGAAATGGTGATGCTCTATTGAGCAAATACTTTGATCCCGACAATATCAATGCCAAATCAATTAATATCGCGATAAATGATATTCAATTAGATAGCCTAGGCATTTCTGCAAAGATTAATGAATTAGCTCTAAATCTCAATAATCGGATCGATCTCAAGAGCATACAAGGAAAGCTACGCTTTGACGACCACGCTGCATCAATTAATGATTTCTCCTTCAATACTGCTGCGAGCAAGGGCAAAATGTCAATTCAAATCTCCTATCCAACATTCGCAGACTTAATAAAATCACTTGACTCAGCAAATGCTGACTTGCAAATGGATTCCATTTCTATTTCCATTCCAGATATTGCATATTTCGTACCGCAACTGGATACAATTTCAACTATAAAGCCTTTCAAAAATCAATTGCTAAGCCTTGATGGCAATGCAAGCGGGAATTTAGCTGAAATGGATATCAATTATATTAATGCAGCAATTTCACAAACAAGCGTAAAGCTCGAAGGAACCATATTTAATCTTACAGACATAAATAATCTCAATGTCCTTGACGGATTATTATCGGGGCAATCCAATATTGACGACCTCAAAAAAATTGTCGACGTCAGGAAATTTGGATCAGATATAAATCAGTTTGGAAATGTCAGTTTTCAGGCGCTGTTTTCCGGCTCCTTGAAAAGCTTAGATTTGGGCGACTTCAATCTATTTACCGAGGGTAAGTTACAGGCGCAACTAAGCGGCAATATCAAAAATATAAACAAACCTGATCTGATTAAATATGATCTGAAGATCTATAATTTGGCGACAGGATATAAGGACCTTCATGTCTTCATAGATAGTCTGCCTCAATTGGCCACTGAAATAAAAGATCTTCGATATACAGGAAGTATTAGCGGGACTAAAACCGAATACAAGCTAAATGGTAAATTCGCGACTACAGTTGGAGATATTGCAACCAATATTCAGATGGCTTTCAACAAAGAGTTTTCCAATGCAAGCTACAAGGGCAAGATCGCGTTGAAAGATTTCAATTTGCGGCAATTACTTCAAAATGATAGTCTCGGCAAAGTAACCCTCAATGCAAGTGTTGATGGTTCAGGGCTTTCAATTGATCAATTAAAAACCTCGTTAAAATTAAAAGTAGATAGGTTTGATTTCAACTCATACAGCTACAATAATCTCAATGTCTTTGGTAACGTGGACAAGAAGGAATTTGAGGGCAAAATTCGCATGAACGACAAAAATATTGTCTTCAATTTCAATGGTTTGGTCAATCTAAATGACTCCTTGCCAGTGCTCAATTTCGACGCCAAGATAGATACGCTTGACCTTTATGCCTTGCATCTACTATCATATCCACTGAAGATGCAGATGAGCATAAATGCTAATATGCTAGGCAGCACCCCAGACAATGTCGAGGGGTCTTTGAAAATGAGCAATATCCTCCTCCAAAATCCCGACAAAAAATGGAGGGCCGATTCAATTACATTTACAGCAACTACCAAATCTCCAAAGAATAGGACACTATTGCTAGATGCGCCATTTGCCAAAATGGAAGTATCGGGGAATTATAAGGTGGCAAATCTAGGCAAGATAATTATCAATTTCGCCGATCAATATTTCCCTTTTTCCAATTTGATTGGAGGCAAACAAGTGGCTGATGTATTGCCACCAACCAAAGAACAAGAGATACGCGATGAAAAAATCAATTTCAATCTGTCAGTTATAGATCCCACTGCACTGGCAAGTATGTTTAAAATCGATTTAAAGAAATTGGACTCTGCTAGGGTCAATTTTACACTAGATGCGCCCGAAAAACTTCTGGATTTTCATCTATATATTCCCGAAATAGAATACGCTGGAATTTATGCTGACAGTATATATGGACAGGCTGATAACACAGGTAATAAATTGGTCGCACTATTCGGTGTAGATTCAATCAGATTAACCGAAACAATTTCGATTCCTTCCCTTAGTCTTGAAGCTGCAATGAGCGAGAAACAATCCGTATTCAAGCTACTTGTTGAAGGTGATAGTAGTGGATATAATTTAGGACTTACTACAAAATTAACCGCGCCAAACGGGGATATACTGCTTGAATTCCAAAATCCACTTTATTTAAAAGGTACGGAGTGGAGTATCACTCAGAGCAAGCCATTTAACTTGAGCAAAATCGAGCGAGCAATACCGCTATTTACCATTGCATCCAATGG
>JBDSUZ010000282.1:0-2485 GCA_039927395.1 Saprospiraceae bacterium
AATTACGACTTTTCCAGACGTAGTTTGGAACATGATACCAGAAGATAGATACCACAGCGCAGTTGGTATTGCAGTCCACGCCGATCCATTGCATTTATAGACCGCTCCCTCCGCGACGCACCAAGCCAGTGCACCCGTATAGGTTGCACTGGCTGAGGGCAAAGCTGCCACGTTGGCATAGTTCGGTAGGTTTAGTCTACCAGCTTTGGTTGCATCGAGCGGGGAAAAAAACTTCATAGGTGATTATCTAACCCTAACCGTGAATGTTGGTGATGCAGCTGGAGCAATCGCAAACACGATATTTGAAGCCGTGTTACTTGTTTTTACGACATCGACCGTGACCCTGTTTCCACCACTTGTTTCGATCACATCGATCAGCGCATTAGCGCCTCCAGTGTGGATCACAGGGAAAGAAGTCTTGGTGCCATCTCCCGTCAAAACAGCACCAGCGGTACCGTCAACGGATGTACAGCGATTAGCCTGGATCGCTCCAGAAAGTCCCTCAGGTGTTACAGCTTTTGCAGTATTAACACCTGCGATTGCTTCAACTACAGAAGCCAATTGCAGAATACCCACAGCGGCTTCAGTACCGGCAACTATGGTCAGGTTGGTTTGGACAAAGCTCCAGTTTGTACCATTCCAGATAGCCATGTCGCCAACTTCGACCACATCTGATGTGTTCCAAGTATTGGCACCTGCAGTTGAAAACAGGTAAGTGTCACCATTGACCGGTGATGTTGGTTCAGTAGCACCAAAAGCGACAACACCTTTGAAGGACATAGCACCAACTGTACCGCCCACAGCGGCCCACGTTGTTCCATTTGACCAGTAGAGTGTATTGGTATCAGTAGCATATGCGACACCGCCTGTACTACCTGATGCAGCTGGAAATCCAGCAAATGTGGCATACGTTGGGCATAGTAATTTACCGGCCTTCGTAGCGTCAATGTTTGTGAAAAATTTCATAGTTTGTTATTTTGAGAAAAGGGATTAAGAGCAGTCAGCTGCCCCTTGGACAGCTACTGAAAAGGTTATCGTTGATTGATTTAGTCCAGCATCGTGTACAATTTCTCCTACGATTTCTTCACCGGAATTGTCGGTGCAGCGTATAGTTGGGCGCTTTTGCATATTGTGATCGACCGTCCAAGTGGTCGATGGCGTTGCTTGTTCAAATCGATAGTATTCAACACCGCCTGTTTTGATCGCCTTACCATGAATATCGATGAAATAGATACTTCCATCAGGCACACGAACAAATCCATTTAGATTGGTGATATTCCCAGTTGGCGGCGGCACATATCCGATAGTCAGTGCGGCAACCCTGGCTCCAGTATATCTCAATAATTCAAATTCTGAGATGGTCTTTTCCTCCTCATTTACTGTATTCTGTGACAATATTTTGAGCCTGGATCCTGACAGATCTTCGGCGGTCATACCAGCCCACGTTCCAGGTTTTACAGCCATAGTTACAGTTCAATAAGGCACACGCCTTCTATATTCACAAGTGTCGCTCCATCCAGTGCGATCAGTGCTCCATCGCATGCTCCAGGCACCTCAATCTGAGTATCAAAGTCCAGATGGATCGCCGGATACTCAGAAGTGCCCGAAAATGTGAATTGATAGCCATTCCTATTTGGCAACTTCAATCCAGTTCCATATTTCACCTTGCAGCGGGCGCCTAATATGATCCTATCCTCATCATTGGCATCTTTATACACCAGATGACATCGCTGATTTTTGAGCTTATTGACCAAATTGGTGACCTTTTGGCGACCTTTTGGAGCAAAAAAACTCACCGTGTAGCTGAAATAGTCCCCTGCACGATTATTCACGATCTCATCTTCTTCGAACTGACAGGTGGATTTCGAAAAGTGAATTCTGTAAAACTGAGAGGCATCAGGCATCGCTACATTGTCCGGCAAGTCAACCAATCCATTGCGCTCAGGCAGCTGGATGTTGCGAAATGGGATAATATAGAGCTCACGAATACCGCCTAGGTTCCGACAGATCTTTTCGATCGAATCCAAGCCATGTTCCATAATGTAAAAATGCACCCGTACAGGGCTTAGGCTTTAGGACTTCGCTACAGCCATAATGCTCTCTACAGCATCATTCAACAGGCGCTGAATGGTAGGATTTGATCGTAGTACCGATCTAAATGATTTGAGGGCGTAGTAGATGGAGCGCGGTCCTTTGTGAAGGAGCATCGCGGCGTGCTCAACTGGATACTTCCCAATTTGAACATAAACGTAGGCATAGAACATCGTGTAGGTCTTCGCCTTGAAGTCGCCACGCTTGTTGTGTACAAAGTATGGATACTTCGAAACGACTAAATTACAGATCGTATTAAGCTCGTCCAAAGTGTGTGGAAGTACCAGTTTTTGGAAGGGTGTCGTTTTTTGACAATCGGGCCTGTCTTTTTGCGTCATTTTTTTGTTAAAAAAAGGCAGGGTATTTTTTTCCTCCGAAAATCGCTGCCAACGCT
>JBDSUZ010000283.1:0-7380 GCA_039927395.1 Saprospiraceae bacterium
CCATTGACCGGAGCCTGAGAATTGTCAATCGGATTGGTGGTGTCGATCACAATCTTTCCATCGAGATTGTGTTTACCTGCCATATCAAGGACTTCGATTGAAGCTGAGCCTTTGACTGCAAGTACAATTAGGTCAGCAAATTCAGCAGTGCTTTGAAAATCACCAACTTGAATCTCCTTTCCATCAATTGCTTTCCATTCATCAAGTCTTTCTGGATGCTGAGTTCCAATCATAACTGAATAACCGTGTTTGTGAAAACCCAAAGCAAGGGTTTTGCCTACAACACCGGAACCTACGATGCCCACCTTTTTCATGAAATATAATTATGCAGATAGATACAAAAATAATGCGATTATGTTGACGACGGTTGAGCCAAAAGTAGCTTGAAGCTTAGAAACTCTATTTCAATGACATTTGAAATAATCGAAGGGCTCGAGACAATCCAAACATCGGTAAAGTGACTTGCAAGCAGTGGACCCAAACTGGCTGATCAATTCAGTGTTGTTTGATTGACATTGTGGGCATTGTATTGACTTTCGACTGCCCATTATACTCATCTTATCTTCAGTGTCTTGATCTGGCGGAGCGATGCCATATTCTTTTAATTTAAGCTTACCAGCCTCAGTCAACCAGGCAGTAGTCCAAGCTGGACTTAGTTTGGTAATTACCTTGACATTGGGAAATCCGGCTGCCAGGAGTTCCGTCTTAATCCCCCATTCGATTTCTTTCATTGCCGGACATCCAGAATAGGTGGGAGTTATCGTGACTTCAATGTCATCCCCCAGTATCTCGACACCACGCACAACGCCCAAATCTGAGATGGTGAGCACAGGAATTTCTGGATCAGTTACCCTTTCAAGGATCTGCAGTACTTGACTTCTTATATTTATAGGCTCGCTTACCATGTCATATTGGGATATGTCCGCTGCATATATTGCAGTTCAGTCAGTATATATCCAAGATGCTCTGAGTGCATTCCTCTTGTTCCTCCCGATTGATAAGCGAGTTCGCTTGGAACTCTCAATGTGGCCTCAGAAATGACATTTTCAATGTGTCGCAGCCAATTTACTTTTATCGATGGCAAATCAAGTGAAATACCGCTCTCCAGCAATAGGAGATCTGTTTCTAACATTTCAAAAAACTCAGCGTGATACAACCAGAGGTCATCAAGCGCAGTTTGTATTTTCAAATGGCTCTCCTCGGTTCCATCGCCCATTCTGATGATCCATTCAGAACTGAATTTGCGGTGATAGATCACCTCCTTTACAGCCTTTTCGGCGATCGAGGCAATCCTCTGATCAGTGCTTGACTTTAGCAGATAAAGACATTCGTAATTAAAGGCATCGTATAGGAAACTGCGAACTAGCGTATAAGCCCAGTCTTCATTTGGCTGTTCGAGCAATAGCAGATTGCGATACTGATCGACTGTGCGCAAAAATGCCAACTGGTCTTCGTCTCTTCCATCCGCAATTATTTCTGCAGCGTATTGATAATAGTTTCTCGCTTGGCCAATATGGTCCAATGCGATATTGGTCATCGCAATATCCTGCTCCAATACTGGACCGTGGCCACACCATTCACCAAGACGTTGTCCGAGTATCAAACCGTTGTCGGCCAGACGGAGTAAGTAATCTATTAGTGCCTCTTGCTGGTTCATCTTTTACATGTGTTTTACTTCATCGGGAAGATTGTAGAAGGTAGGATGTCTGTAAATCTTGTCTTTTGCAGGCTCGAAAAGCGAATCTGCCTCAGCAGGATCAGAAGCAACTAAGTGCTTTGATTCTACTACCCAAATGCTTACTCCTTCCTGACGGCGGGTATAGACATCTCTTGCATTCTGTATTGCCATATCGGCGTCAGATGCATGCAAACTACCAGCGTGCTTGTGCGAGAGGCCGTTGTGGCTTCTAATAAACACTTCCCAAAGTGGCCAATCCTGTTGCATAATTGATTCTTTTGTTAATGATTGATTAAGCTACTAGCGACTGCGCTGCAATTTTGTCCTGCTGCTTACACGCATAGGCTGCGGCAGCCTCACGTACCCACTTGCCCTCTTCATGAGCTTTGACCCGAGCCTTGAGCCTTTGCTTGTTGCAAGGGCCATTTCCCTTGACGACCTTCCAGAAATCATCCCAGTTGATGGCTCCAAAATTGTATCTCTTATTTTCCTCATCCCATTTGAGATCAGGATCTGGTATTGTGAGTCCAAGTAGATCGGCCTGAGGCACAGTCATGTCGACAAATCGCTGACGAAGTTCATCATTGGAGAAACGCTTAATCTTCCATGCCATAGCTTGCTCCGTATGTGTAGACTCTGCGTCATTGGGACCAAACATCATCAAGGAGGGCCACCACCATCTGTTGAGGGCGTCCTGGGCCATTGCTTTTTGTATAGGTTCGCCATGTGATAGCGTAAGCATGATCTCGTAGCCCTGGCGCTGGTGAAATGACTCTTCCTTGCAAACTCTTACCATAGCTCTTGCATAAGGTCCGTAGGAGGCTCTACACAGCGGAATTTGATTGAGAATTGCGGCTCCATCCACCAACCATCCGATCGCACCCATATCGGCCCAACTGATCGTCGGATAATTGAAAATACTAGAATATTTTGCTTTACCGCTAAGTAGATCATCAACCATTTGCATTCGGCTTACGCCCAGCGTTTCTGCTGCACTATAAAGATAAAGTCCGTGTCCTGCTTCATCCTGCACTTTGGCAAGTAGTGCAACTTTACGTCGCAGGGTTGGTGCGCGAGTGATCCAATTTCCTTCAGGCAACATACCAACGATCTCCGAATGGGCGTGTTGGGCAATTTGCCTGATCAAAGTTTTGCGATATGCCTCTGGCATCCAATCTTTTGGTTCGATCTTTTGCTCCGCGTCGATTCTCTGTTGGAATTGCTCTTCCAGATTAATTTCCTGGCTCATGTTAGCATCTTTAAATTGTTCTTGACAATCATTTTATTCTTCTTGTTCTGTCTATTTTATTTCCCAAATAGTAGTCCATCCAGCATGATTGCTGAAATCACTTTCTTGATTTCTTCGGCTTTGTCTGACTTCGTCGATTTGACCCAATGGTGCACCCCTCGCATGATGCTTAGAATCGTCAAAAGGAGGATTTGTGGGTCAAGACGCTTGAAAACTCCTTGTTCAATACCGCTTTCAAGTATAAACAAAAGCCTGCTTTCGTAGTTCTTGCGCAATTGTATAAATCGCGTCAATGCTGGCTCATCCAATTGCCGCCATTCATCATTGAATACGGTGATTGAACTCGGGTCAATTGATGCCCGGTCAATGTGAAGGCCCAATATATCTTGCATTTGGCTTGCCGGATTGCAAATACCTAGTTCAATTTGCTCAAGTCCCTTGATAAATTGCTCCGCATTGTCAAAGCATATTCGTTCAAGAATCTCCTGTTTTGAGCGTATATGACTATATAGACTTGATACTTCCAAGCCCACTTGCGTGGCTAATTCGCGCATTGAGGTGGCCTGATATCCTTTCCGTTGAAACAAAATGGCAGCCTCCCTGAAGATCAACTCTTTGCTTACCCTGGCTTTTGATATCGCAGTTGTCATATTAATGGGTATCAAAATCAACAAAAATCTGGGAGGAACGTGGGTGAGACTGACAGGTCAATATATATCCAGCTTCGATCTCATCTTGCTCCAAACCATAATTAACGTCCATGGCCACTTCACCCTGCAACAATTTTGCTTTGCAAGTACAGCAAACTCCTCCCTTGCAGGCATATGGCAAGTCAGCGCCTTGATCCATAGCGGCATCGAGTATGCTTTTCTCTCCGTATTTCAATTTGAAGTTGATCACATTGCCATCCAATTTGACTTGCACATTGCTCTCAAGACTTGCATCGATGGGTGCTGCTTCAGCTTTCTGTCGACGTATGTAAGCCTCTCCTGGTGTGTTGAACAGTTCAAGATGAATTTGCTTTTCTGGAAATTGAAGGCTAAGTAGATATGCCTTGATATCGAGCGTCATATCTTCTGGACCGCAGAGATACACCTCGTCGATATCATCAATATTGACTAGAGTATCGAAGAATTCCTGGCATTTCGGCACATCCATTCGGCCGTTAAATAGAGGAAATTCGCGCTTTTCGCGACTGAGGACATGATAAATAGCGAATCGGTTGACAAAGACATTCTTTAGTGATTCTAAATCCTCTCTAAACATGATGCTAGACACATTCTTGTTGCCAAATAACAATGTAAATTGACTACGTGGTTCGGTACTTAGGACCGTTTTGATTAAAGACAAAATTGGCGTGATGCCACTACCTGCGGCAATAGCTAGATAATGCTTCTCATGTGCAGGATCAAGCTTGGCTATGAATTTTCCATTTGGTGGAATGACTTCAAGAATGTCACCGGCCTTGAGTGTCTTGTGAGCATATGTTGAGAACAAACCCCCTTCAACTAATTTGACGCCCACAGAGCATTGACCATCAAGCGGGCTCGAACATATCGAGTATGACCGACGCACCTCTATGCCATCAATTAAAGTCTTGAAAGTTAAATACTGGCCTGCCTGAAAAGCAAATTGGTCTTGTTGTTCTGCAGGAATTTCCAGGTCTATGCGCACTGCTTCGGAAGTCACCGGATAGACTTTCTTAACGCGAAGTGGATAGAAATGAAGGCTCATACAGTCAGTTTACGAACAAGTGTTCGTAAATATATCATTATTTGAGGTTATTGCATGCAAAAAGAATTAGTTTTCGTCCTAAAATCAATTTACTAGCTACTAGCAATAAGTTATGATTTTGTTAAAGCAATAAATGGAAGTATTTGTTAACCATTTACTTATACATACACTATTTTTGCATATTAAAAAATAGAACATAATATCATATCTTTTTTACCATTGCTAGCGTTTAGCAATGGTTACACACAAAAAACACCTAAATATGAAACAGTTATTGCTTGTTGCTTTGTTTTCTGCCGCTGCCCTAGGCAGTTCAAATGCACAAAACAAAATGCCTTCGACAACTTCTACGGCTACTTCAACAGCTAAGACTCAGCCGTCTCCGGCCAAGGCTTCCGAGACTCCAGTAGCTCCTACCAAAAATCAGACAAGTCCACAGAGACACACTCCTGCTCAAAAAAATGATCGTTTGCCAAGACTATCATCAAAGGAAGCTAAGGACATAGGCGCTACAGATAAGCAAATCACCGACTTGGATACTGCTAACAAAGAAGCATCTGCTCAGTTAGCTGAAGCAAGCAAAATCGTTGACACTAAAGAGAAAACTGACAAATACGCAGCTATTGAAATGGAAAGAACAGGCAAATACAACAAGATCCTTAACAAGGAACAACTTGAAACATGGAAAAAGAACCGTGATGCCCGTCAAAAAATGATGCGCGAAAAAATGCAAAAACAAAAAGAGAACGAAATTAAATCTAAGCAGGAAGGTCCTGCAGGTGAAACTGTTCCATTAGAAAAGAAAAAAGGATAAGCCATTGAAGCGGTTTTCAAAGCCCTGTCAATCTATTTTGGCAGGGCTTTTTTAATGTATAATATTTATATATAACTACTTACACATTACTGAAATAACTATATAAAGTTACAAAAGCAACAAAAAAAGCCCTACCGAGCTTGGTAAGGCCTAAGGATGTACCCACGACTGGACTCGAACCAGCACACCTTGCGGAACTAGCTTCTGAGACTAGCGTGTCTACCAATTCCACCACATGGGTTTGCATCAAAATCCACATTTCAAAAAGTACCCACGACTGGATTCGAACCAGCACACCCTTGCGAGCACCAGCCCCTCAAGCTGGCGTGTCTACCAATTCCACCACATGGGTCTTTGGAAATGCGGACTGCAAATTTAGACGATGATTTGGGTTTGACAACTTATGTGCCAATTTAATTTATTGGAGTTGACGTAATTTTTGAGTGGCCACCTTCAAATTGAATGGAACCCAATCGTAGTCTTTAGCTTATCAATCCAACTCAATGATTTTGCAGAAAAAATCTGGGGTAACACTTTAAAATAAATTATCATATATAACTTGAAATCTGCATCTTTGTATTCGATCCCCATCCCCAGAATCTACAGTAAAGGAGATTTCACTTATTTCAAAGCAAACGCCTTTACAGAATGCTATTGGAAAGAATATTTCGTTAGCAAGAAGGGATTAGACAATGGCAAAAAGAAAACCAAAACAAAAACCAGAAGCTTCAGGGCTAATGGGACATATAGGAAATGGCTTGCGTGATGAGCGCAGTCCAAAGATCGTCGGTGTAGCAGTGATGCTATTCGGATTGATTGCAATTATAGCATTTGCTAGTTATCTGGTATCCTGGCAAGCTGACCAAAGCAAAGTCTTACAGTACGGCTGGCGAATTATGTTTGTCGATAGAGCCGAAAACCTTGGCATACACAATTGGTTGGGATCATGGGGAGCCCTAATTTCCCACATCAGTTTTTATTGGGGATTTGGCCTTTCATCCTTTGTATTGGGGATTATAGTATTTCGGATAGGTTTGAGATTGTTTGTTGGTAGCGGAGATTGGCGCTTCTGGCCATTCCTGCGCAAGATGTCTATGACCTTGGTCTTGGGTTCTATATTCCTGGCATTCATTACCGACGGAGCGTCATTTCCATATGGAGGAGCATTTGGACTTAAAGTCAGTGGTTTCCTCACACAAGCTATAGGAAGTACAGGCATGGTCCTCCTATTTGCGGCCGCCGGATTTGCCATGTTTATCTGGTATGCCAATCCACAAAAGCAAGATTATCAGCGCTTTGGCCAAATGTTCAAATTTAAAATGCCGAGCTTCACCTTGTTTAAATCGCGCACGGAGCCAGATCTGGAAGATTTTGCCGACGATCCTGTTACGACAGAGTCCAAGAGCAAATCAAATGGTCCTGACAAGATTCCTTTTGAAGGATTTGATTTCTCAGTGATCGAGCGCGATTTGCAGGACAACCCCAAGGAAGAATCCCGCGAAGGAAATAATGGCTTCAATGTCATTCACCCCTCCAATCGGCCCTTAGCCAACGCTGGAGTAGCAGACGACCTGTCACTTGACCTCGAAATCGACGATTTAGATCAGATTCTGCAGCGAGATGTCAAGCATAGTGACACAGAACTAGAACTTGACGAGCCATTTATTAATACAGGTACAGGATTTGTCAATGGTATGACGATGGCACCTATTGCAGAGGGCAGCATGGGATTTGCCCAAGACAATGTGGACAATCTGGAGCCTTACGATCCGAAATTGGAGTTGCGCAATTATAAACCGCCTACTCTTGAGCTTCTGGAAAGCTACGACGATGGCAAATTGGAAGTGGATCGCGCTGAACTGGAAGCCAATAAAGACCAGATCATCGCAACTTTGATGCACTATA